>JAICUO010000299.1 GCA_025935815.1 Streptosporangiaceae bacterium | reverse complement strand
GCCCTCGTAGACGCCGTGCCGGGCGAACGCGGTCGCCGACGCGTGCGCGAGCGCGTGCTTCGCCGACCAGAACGCGGTCTGGAAGTCGGGGGGCTCGCCGCGGCCGGGGGCTGATTCATCTGACATGGCAAGTGACAGGGTACGGCAGGGCCACTGTGCCGCACATGACCGTGCCGCGCCGACTGCCTGCCCGGCTGTGCCTGCCCGGCTGTGCCACTGTGCCTGCCCGGCTGTGCCACTGTGCCATGCCGACTATGCGGTGACCTGGTGACGGCGATTCGTTAGCCGGCTATCATTCGATTTTAGTTATCCGGCTAACGATTCTAGGGGGTCTCACACGATGAAGATCGGGATAGTGCTCGGCGACTTCTCCTGGCCGGTGCCCGTCACCGAGCTCGCCGCGCAGGTGACAGGGGTCGCGCGGGCCGCCGACGAGGCGGGGGTCGACAGCCTGTGGGTCATGGACCACTTCTTCCAGATCCGGCTGACCGGCAACCCGCCGGAATCCCCGATGCCCGAGGCCTACGCGCTGCTCGGCGTGCTGGCCGGGCAGACCGAGCGGATCCGGCTGGGGACGCTGGTGACATCCGTCGCCTACCGGCACCCAGGCGTCCTCGTCAAGACCGTCAGCACGCTGGACGTGCTCAGCGGCGGGCGGATGTACCTCGGGATCGGCGCGGGCGCCCCGTTCAACCCGCCGCCCCAGGGACCGGGCACCGCGTTCGAGGGTGCGGGCCTCGGCATCCCGTTCCCGCCCCTCGCTGACCGCTTCGAGATGCTCGAGGAAGCACTGGCGATCGCGCACCAGATGTGGAGCGGCGACGAGACGCCGTTCGCGGGACGCCATTACCAGCTGGCCCGCCCGCTCAACTCGCCCGCCTCGGTGCAGCGCCCGCGCCCGCCGATCCTCGTCGCCGGCGGGGGCGAGAAGAAGACGCTACGGCTCGTCGCCCGCTACGCCGACGCCTGCCACTTGCTCGACGTGCCCGACGGCCCGCTCGGCGGGGACCTGCGGCGCAAGCTGGCGGTGCTCCGCGAGCACTGCGCGGCGGCGGGACGGGACTACCGGGAGATCGAGAAGACCGTGAACGTCCCCTTCGACCTCGGCGATGACCCGGCGGGTGCTCCGTCCGGGCGGCGGGCATTCCTCACCCGCCTGCGAGAGCTGGCCGAGCTGGGGTTCGGCCATGTCATGGTGGCCCCGCGCGGCCCCTGGACGAAGGACAACCTCGGCGCGCTGACCGAGGTGCTGCCCGACGTCCACGCGATGACCGCTGCGGGGGACGGCTAGCCGGCCGCCCGCGGCGGGAATTCGGTTGCCCGGTAGCCCGCGCGACCCGCATGCTACCGGGCATGAGCGCACCACCCGCCGAGGGAGCCAGGGTCGCCTGGCCTGACGTGCCCGCGCCAGCCCGGGCGGCGATCGAGGAAGCCTGCGGCGCGGCGGTCATCGAGGCCCGCACCCAGCCGGGCGGCTTCAGCCCGGGAGTGGCGGCGCGGGTGCGCTGCGCGGACGGGCGCCGCTGGTTCATCAAGGCGGCGTCGGCCGAGCGCAACCCGGACGCGCCGCGGCTGCACCGCCGGGAGGCGCGGGTGCTGGCCGGCCTGGACCCGCTGATCGCCGCCGGCCAGCTGCCGGTGCCCCGGCTGCGGGGGACCGCCGAGCTCGGGCCGTGGTTCGCGCTCGTCGTTGAGGACGTGGAAGGCCGGCCGCCCGCGCTGCCCTGGCACGACGATCAGCTGGGGCGGGTGCTGGGCGCGCTGGGCCGGCTGGCCGGGGCGCTGACGCCCGCCCCGGCGGCGGTGGCGGCGACGGCCCCGGGCATCGCCGAGTACCTGGAAGAAGACTTCAGCGGCTGGCGGACGCTGGCCGCCGGCGATGACCGCGTCCACGACCTCGACTCGTGGTCGCGTGCCCGCCTTCCCGAGCTGGCCGCGCTCGAGGCCACCTGGGCCGCCCACGCCGCGGGGGACACCCTGCTGCACGCCGATATCCGGGCCGACAACCTGCTGATCGCCGGCGATGCGGTGGTCGTCGTGGACTGGCCGCATGCCTGCCGCGGGGCCGCGTTCGTCGACCTGGTGCTCTTCGCGCCGAGCGTTGCCATGCAAGGCGGCCCCGAGCCGGCCGAGCTGCTGGCCCGGTCCGGCGCCGGCCGCGAGGTCAGCCGGGAGGCGCTCGCGCCGGTCGTGTGCGCGCTGGCCGGCTATTTCACCGCCAGCGCGCTCGCGCCGCCGCCACCGGGCCTGCCGACCTTGCGGCGCTTCCAGGCCGCCCAGGGCGAGGTCACCCGCCGCTGGCTGGCCGCACTCCTGTGACGGCGCAGCTGATGCCGTGCCGCTCGGCCAGGCGCATCGCCTCGTCGAGGGTCTCGCGCGGCTGCGGGCAGTGCACGTCGAAGACGCACCAGACCTGGCTGAAGGCGTCCCCGGCCTGCTGCTCGCGCCGCTTGTGCCGGATCGCCGCCTGGACCAGGCCCAGCGGCTCGCCGTGGGTGCTCCCGAACACGACGCTCGGCCCCGGGCGGCCGGCTCTCGCACCGGGGAGGCTGCCGCCGATCAGGCCGTTGAGGTAGCTGGGCTCCCGGATGTCGCTTTCGGTGTAGATGAGGAAGCGCTCGCGCTGATCGCGGCTGCCCGCGCGACGGCGCAGCGGCTTGGCTTTCCTGGCGGCCACGCTTCACTTGCTCCGCAAGGTCTCGAGGATCAGGTCATCGATGAACGGTATAGCGGCATAGCGGCCGCTGAGGTAGCGCTTTTCGATGTTTTCCACCTTGTCGCGGACGCGGTAGTCCGACAGGGGAGTGATCCGGGTAGCGCCGGCGTCGTCCTTCTCGGTGAACCAGACCTGGTCGCGGCGCAGGCGTCCGGGGGCCGACGGGCCGAGCAGGGAGACGTTGTGGGTGTTGAACAGCAGCTGGGCGCCCGAGGTGTTCGTGGCGGGATCCTGGAAGAGGTTGACCAGGTGCGCGGCGAGCAGCGGGTGGAGGTAGGCGTCCAGCTCATCGACGAGCAGGATGCCGCCGAAGCGGATGACCGACAGCACCGGCCCGATGAGCATCAGCCAGGCCAGGGTGCCGCTCGACTCCTCCTCGGCCGAGAGCCGGGTGAGCTCTTCCCCGGCCCGGTGCACGAAGCTGACGCGGGGCGGCGGGCTTTGCATCTGCCCGTCGCCGGCGTCGGGGTCCAGGCCGCGGAAGATCTCCCGCACCTTCTCGGTGACCGAGTCGGCGAGCTCTCGCTCCTCGATCTCCAGGTCCACCACGCCGGTGTCGGCGTAGCGCAGCAGGTCGCGCAGCGCGTCGTGGCCGCGCTCGTCGTGCTTCTGCCACCCGCGGATCGTGAAGGAGTCAAGCAGCTGGGTGCCGGCGCGCAGCGGGAAGACCCCGTAGGCGAACCACTCGTAGATCTTGCTGAGCTGCTCGTGGTTGTTGGCCGCCGCCGCCGACAGGTACAGGCTGTTGGGCCGGGTGAGCTTGGCGATGTTCTGCCGCAGCCCGGTCAGGGTGGGGCCGAACTTGATGCCATCCTTCTGGTTGCGCTCGAACAGGACCCGGGCGCGCTTCTTGGGATAGCTGTAGAGCCACTCCTCGAGAACCTGGCGGTCATCGACGGAGAAGCCGTACTCATAGTGCACGTCATCGCAGATGATGTTGATCGCCAGCGTGGTGGGCCGCTGCCGGGCCTGCGGGTCCAGCTTGAACGGGCGCCGGCCGATGGTGCCGCCGGGCCGCCAGTCCTGGTGGGAGTCAAGGACCGCCGAGCGCATGAACTCCAAGGCGGTGAGCACCGTTGACTTGCCCGACGCGTTCGGCCCGTAGATCGCGACCGCGGGCAGCACCTTAACGCCAGCGTCGGCAGCGGCCCGGACCGCGATATCGGCGTGGTCGGCGACCGCTACCATGCTGAGCTCGGCCTCGTCGCGGATGGCGCCGAAATTCGCCACCCGGAACCTTAGTAGCACGCAGCACCCGCCTTGTCCGACTCGCCCATGGTGCGGCTTAGTCTATGCATTTCAGGGCTTCTCAGGTCAATTTTTGCCCCAGGACGCCCCGTGTCGCGAAGGTTTGGGGGCCTACGCGGTCATTTCGGGCGTTCCGGTGGCCCGGCGACGCTGGCCAGGTAGGCCGCGCTGACCTTCTTCGGCACGACCATGCGCCAGGCGTCAGTGATCAGCTCGCGCATCTCCTCGGCGCCGAGCGCCGCCATCCGGGCGTGGACCCAGTGGAATCTCTGGTCGGAAAGCCGGGGCAACGCGAACTTGCCCGGCTCGCTGGAGATCAGCGCGTCCCGCTGGTCCTTGGGGAACCCGAATCCCAGCGTCGTCTCATCCGGGGAGATGGACGCGTACACGATCTTGCCAACGCGGAACTTGACGTGATCGCGGATCAGGTGCTCCTCGGTGCGGGGAAGGCCCAGCGCCACTTCCCGCACGTCCGCCGCCGTCACCATGGGCACGCTCACGCGCCGGCTGGCGCGGCGCGCGACCACGCCTGGGCGGGGCCGCCCGAGCAGGCCAGCAGGACGACGCCCGCGACGCTGCCCGGGGACGTGGCGGGGATGCCCGCGCACAGCCGGCTCTTCCGGTTCACCAGCTCGTGCGCCGCGCCGCGGGGAACGAACCGCCAGAACTGCGCGGCGTCACCGGTGCCCCCGCAGCGGGCCTGCACCAGGCGCGCCCCGGCGGCGGCGCCGCCGCGGACGTCCAGGCACATGCCGCTGCCGCCGTTCCGGAGCTGGGACCACGTCAAGGTCGCGGCCCGGCCGGCCGCGGTGGTCACGCTGGCGCGGACGGACCAGGCCTGCGCGGGATCGCCGGCGCAGTGCCGCCCTGCGATGAGCGCGCCGGCCGTGGCGGCCGTTCCCTGGACGCCCAGGCAATACCCGGACGCGCCATTCACGACGGGCGCCGCCGGCTTGCCGAGCACCGCCCAGTTCGCGTCCGCGAGGGCGACGCTCTCGAGGGTCTTGGTCTCGCCGCCGGCTGGGGTGGTGCTCAGGAAGGCCGAGGCCATGGCCATTGTGGCGGCCGCGATGGCGATCGGCAGGACTGACTTGCGCATTGAGCAGACCTGCGTTTCTTCGATGCTCGACGGCGCGTCTCGCCCGGGGGCGCCATCGGAGCGGGAAAGGTTATTGACCCTGACTTGCTAGCGCTTTCCACCCGTATTCGGGGCGAGGCCTTTTATATGAGGGCCGTCCGTAGCGCGTCAAGCGACTTCACCTGATTGCGACGTTCACGCCCTAGCTAGCTAGTACTACAACGGCGTCCCGAGTCATGACAGCGTCCAAAATGCGCTGAATATCCGGTTCACTCGCAGGCCGACAGCCCCCTGAGCCCTAGCCCGCCGCGAGTGCCGTTAGTTATGCCGCGTTTCGCGGCAAAACTAACGGCACTCGCGATGATCATGACGCGAGCGGCCGTCCCGCGACGTCACCGTGGCCCCGGATGCCCCCGCAGCATCGCCGGCAACAGATCGCCACGCGCTGTTGTAGTACCAGCCAGGCAAATCCGCATTTGCCTCGTAACGAAACGGTGTGAACCCGCATTTGCCTGGTAGGGCCGGAGGAGGCGGGGGCGACGCCACGCGCTCGCGCGGAGCAGGGCGAGCGGCTCTCGGGCTTGCGCTGGCTGGCTGATGTACGCCGCTTGCTGGCGGAGCGGGGCGGGTGGCTAGGCGAGTGGCTCTAGGGCTGCCGCTAGCTGGCCGATGTATTCCGGCTTGGCGTGCAGGGGCAGGCCGAGCACCATCAGGTCGGCGCCGGCCGCGCGCCAGGTCGCGACGGTCTCGGGGAGCGACGCCAGGTCCTCGCCGGCCCCGCGAACCAGGATCGAGCAGGTGATCTCGCTGAAGTCCCGGCCGACCGCGGCGCAGTGCTCACGTAGTACTTCTTTGAGCTCGGCGTACTCGGCCGGGTCCTGCGCGGTCCCGTTCCATTGGGACGCATAGCGGGCGGCGGTGCGCAGGGTGCGCTTGCGGCCGTTGCCGCCGATGGTGATCGGCGGATGCGGGCGCTGGACCGGCTTGGGCTCGCAGCGGGCGTTGGTCAGCTGTACGTACGTGCCGTCATAGTTGGAGACGGTCTGCGACAGCAGCGCGATGATCGCCTCGATGCCCTCGTCGAACCGGTCAAACCGTTCCTTCAGCGGCGGCAGCGGGATGCCGTAGGCCTCGCACTCCATCTGGTTCCAGGCCGCTCCCAGGCCGAGCTCCAGCCGGCCACCGGAGATGATGTCCACGGTCGCGGCCATGTTCGCCAGGACCGCCGGGTGCCGGTAAGGCATGCCGGTGACCTGGCAGCCGATCCGGATCTGGCGGGTGGCCTGCGCCATGGCGGCGAGCATCGTCCAGCCCTCGAAGTTCGGCCCGGTCAGGTCGCCGGTCAGCGGGTAGAAATGGTCCCAGTTCCACATCGACTCGAACAGCGGGTATTCATCCGCGGCCTCCCACAGGGCGAGGAGCTCATCCCAGGTCTGGTGCTCGGGCCGGGTCTTGAGCGCGAAACGCATGGCTGCCTTGCCTTCATTCGTAGGAACTTGCTCAGTTGGGGTCGCTACGTAGCCTACGGCCAGCGGCGGGGCCGCGAAGGCGGTGGTTCGTTCGAGAGCTCGTGACGCGATGTTCACGGGCACGTCATCCGCGCATGTCTGTGTAATTCTTTCCCTAATGCGGCTAATCTGCTATTCATCTGCTACCTGTCGCCAGAATGAACCGGGGAAAGAGGCCCGCCTTGTCCCGATCGCGGATCGCGCACCGCACAACGAGGCACCGCACCGCCAGGCTGGGCGCGGTACTCGCAGCCGCCCTGGCCAGCATGGTCGCCGCATGGCTGGCGCTCCCCGGGGCGGCGATGGCCGCGACGCTGCCCCCGGCCGTCTCCGCGCAGCTCACCCGCCCGCAGCTCACCCAGCCGCTGCTGGCCGCCGCGAACGTGAAGACGATCAAGACCGACTACACGTGCGACTTGTCGGGCTACGGCCAGAGCGCGGGGGCGGCGGCCGTGTCGGTCACGGCTACGACCGCGACCTCGTGGCCGGTGAACCAGCCGGACGACATCACGCTGGACAGCGACGCGATCGCCTTGCCGGCCGCGGTGACCAGCAGGCTGGGCGGCGTGGACAGCATCGCGGTGTCCTCGCAGATCGCGGCCAAGAAGGCGACGAAGGCGACGATTACGCTGGCGGGCCTGATTCCCATCGACACCGCCCACGCCCCCACCGAGATACCCGCCGCCACCACCCTGGGCCAGGCGACCTTCGCCGCCAAGGGAAACACCGGCTCGGTGGCGCTGCCCGCGCAATCGATCACCTTCACGCCGCGGGCGGGCGCCACCATCAAGCCGGCCATCACCTGCACGACGTCGGCGGCGGCGAAGGACGTAACGATCACCGTCGGCGCGGTGTCCGGCCCGTTCTACCACTGCACCACCACCGTCGCCAACGAAAGCCCCATCCAGGACGCGGGCCCCGCCCCGCTGTCGATCACGGAGACCGGGACGAAGAAGACCGGCGACTCGCTGACCGTCAGCCTCACGTCCGCGCACATAGCGCAAGTGGTCTCCACGGTCGCCAGCGAGATCACCGGAGTAACCCTGGACAACGCCGCCTTCTCCGCTGACCTGCCGGTGACCGGCGCGCAGAGCGGGACGCTGCACATCGCCAAGACGGTCACCGACCTGACCGCCACCACGTTCAGCGCCTCCGCCAAGCTCGACCTGACCAAGGCGGGGACCGTCAAGGTCGGCATCCCCTCGAAGTTCGGCATCAGCGTGTCGGCCAGCGGCACCGTAGCCCTGGACTTCGCGTGCACGCTGGTCACCAAGCCCGTCCCCGTCGCGCTGACGCTGACGGTCACCCAGGGGCCAGCCTCGACGCCGACGCCGACCCCCACCCCGACCGACACCAGCACCACCAACGCGGACACCGAGGACACCGGCGCCGCCACTGACGCCACTGGCACCCCGGTCGGTGGCGCGGCGACGGGTGGTGGACCCGCGCCCGGCAGCCCCATGCCGCTCGCCTTCGGCGGGATCGCCATGGTCTTGGTGGGCGGCGGCCTCATCCTGTCCCGGTGGCGGACCGGTGCGGCCACGGCTGCCCGCCGGCGGCGCTCACGCGGCCACGCCAGCGGCGCCGACAGCCCGCCCGCCGGGCCGTCGAGCGACTCACCAGGAGGGCCGGCCGCCTGAGCGAGGGAGACGAGTCACCCGCCGGCTCCCATCCCGGCGGTGACAGCGGCGAGCCGCGGACAGCACCGTCCCGTTGGGGCGGAGGACCCGTCTTGGCGACCTTCGTCGGCGTGCTGCTGCTGGCCCTTGGCGGCTTCGTCGCCGTGTGGGCGCTGGCCGGGGGGGCCAGCGGGCCGCCGGCGGAGGCCCAGCAGATCCCGCGCACCGTGGGGACGACGGTGCCGCCGGTCCACGGCCAGGCGACGGCGGCGCCGCTGGCGGCATCGCCCCCGCTGCGGATCGAGATCCCCGCCCTGAAGGTCAACGCGCCGGTCACCCGGCTCGGCCTCAACCCCGACGGCAGCGTCGCGGTGCCGCCCCTGGATGACCACAACCTGGCCGGCTGGTTCACCGGCAGCGTCACCCCGGGGGTCACCGGGGCGTCGGTGATCCTCGGGCACGTGGACTCCTGGTCCGGCGGTTCTGTGTTCTACACGATCAAGAACCTGCGCCCCGGTGCCCGGATCGACGTGATCCGGGCGGACGGGAGCACCGCCGGGTTCATCGTCGACGGCCTGCAAAAGGCCGCGAAGGTCGCCTTCCCGACCGCGGCCGTCTACGGAAACCCCGGCTACCCGGCCCTGCGGCTGATCACCTGCGGCGGCCCGTTCAACACGGCGACCGGCGAGTACCGCGACAACATCATCGTCTACGCGCACTTGTCCTCCGGGCAGTAGGCGCCAGCCCCGCCGCGCCGAAGCCGGCCCTAGCGCATCGTCGGTCCGCCGATCGCCGTCGGGCCGCTCGAAACCGGCCCCGGGCGATGGGCGACGCCGACCTCCTCACGGTGCTTGAACAGCCAGCGCCCGTCGACTTTGACATAGCTGTCGACGTAGCGGGCCATCACCTGGGTCTCGAAGTTCTGCGCGAGCCACAGCACGTCGGTCTTCCCGGTAGCGGTGATCCCGTCCTCGTTCACCTCGATCAGCGACTGCCCGTTGATGTGCTTGGCGAAGTAATCCTCGATGAGGCAGCCCCTGAGGAAGCCCATGACCGCCGGGCGGCCGTCGAAGATGATGTCCCCGATAGACCAGACGGCATCCTCGGTCCACAACCGCGCGAGCGCGTCCCAGTCGTGATCGTCGAGGAACATCGCGTACCTGGCGCTGAGATCACGGATCTCCTGCTGCGCGACCAGGTTCTCGACCGCGTCCATGGCGGTATCATATATTAATGATCCGCTCGCGCAAGGCCGTCGCGGCGGCCGGGGCCCCGGCAGGCCGGCAACTCCCCGGCCTC
>JAICUO010000344.1 GCA_025935815.1 Streptosporangiaceae bacterium | reverse complement strand
GGCCGAGTTGCGCCCCCGGGTGATCGGCGCCCTCGAGCGCGGCCTGCGCGCCCGCGAGATCGGCGTCCCCGGCCGGCCTCACTGACCCGGACGGGGATGACCGCGCTCGTAACGGGCCAGGATCGCGGCGGCCTCCTGGGCCATGCGGGCGCGCAGCCGCGCGGGCTCGAGCACCTCGATGGCCGCGCCGAGCGCGAGGAACTGGGCGCACGCGTGGTCGACGGACTCGATGGGCACGACGGCCCGCACCCAGCCATCCGGGCCGGTGACGCCAGCCTCGGCGCAGGCCCGCGCGGCGGCACCGGGCAGCCGGTCGCTTGCGCCGGGGGCGAGCCGGACGACCGCCGTGCCGCGGTACAGCCCGCTCAGGAAGCTAGCGGACGCCTGCGCCCAGTAGCCGGCCAGGTCGAAGGCGTCGGGGACGGTGACCTCCTCATCCAGCTCGGCCAGGGCGAGGACCTGGTCCACGCGGTACATGCGCGGCCCGTCGGCGCCCGCCGGCGGCCTTCCGTCGGCGGGTACGGCGATCAGGTACCACCGGCCCGCCTTCAGCACCAGGCCGTAGGGTGCCAGCCGCCGGTCCACGTCGGTCGGCGCCTTCCACCGCCGGTAGCGGACCTGCAGCACCCGCCCTCGCCACACGGCGGCGGCGACGGCGGGCAGGAAGGGCGCCTGCGGTGGCGAGTCATACCAGCCGGGCGCGTCCAGGTGGAAGCGGGTCGCGATCCGGTCGGCCTCCGCGGCCAGGCCGGACGGCAGCGCCGCCCGCACCTTGAGCTGGGCGGCGGCCAGCACCGCGCCCAGCCCGAGCTCGGCGGCGGGACCGGGCAGCCCGGACATGAACAGCGCCTCCGCCTCGGCGGCGGTCAGGCCGGTCAGCCGGGTGCGATAGCCATCGACGAGCCGGTAGCCGCCCCGGTGGCCCGCCGCGCCGTACAGCGGGATGCCCGCGGCGAGCAGCGCGTCCACGTCGCGGTAGATCGTCCGCACGGACACGCCCAGCTCGGCGGCGAGCTGGTCAGCGGTCACCTGCCCTCTGGCTTGCGTCAGCAACAGGATCGAGATGAGACGGCTGGCGCGCATGATCACCCATTTTCTCCTGACAGCAGATGTCAGGGAAGGGGCTTACCGTCGCCATCATGACGTTCACCGAGAAGTCCCTGCGCTCGCGGCCGGCGATCCGCCTGGCCGGCCGCGCGGTCAAGCGCTATCACGTGTTCAGCGACACCGCCGTCATCGAGCCGGCGATCGAGCAGGCGGCGCACCGGATCCTGCCGGCCCTGCTGCCCGAGCCGGACGGCACCCCGGCGGCCACGTTCATCGTGCTGCACCGCGGCTCCGATGGCGCCGCCTACCTCAACGCCTACAGTTGGGTCTGGGACAACGTCCTGCACATGCGCGGGGCCGCCGCCGGGCAGCCCGCGCTGGATTGCCCGGATGACGACCCGACCAACTTCATCGTCGTGGACCGGCCGTGGATCGGCTGCGTCTATGAGCTCCCGCCGCTCGGCCACGAGCGAGACGCCTGGGTGCGGCACATGCTCGCCCCTGAGGTACCGGACCTGGCCGGGTACCTCGCCGACACCCTGCCCGGGGCCCGCTGAGCGCGGACGGGGGCGGCCCGGATGACGGTTCCCGGCTAATTCCGTTGAGTTCTTGTGCCTTAGGGCTGGCACTGAGAATGGCGCGGCCCCGGGTGGGGTAATCGCGGTAATTTGCGGGCTGCGATTTGATCGACGGCGGCCACGGGGCCGCGTGGCGCGTGCGCTATGCTCGCGCCATAATTTGCAGCAGGACGCGAATTGGCGGATCAGCGAAGCGGAGCTGCGACCTTGCCGGGGGGACGCCCAGTGTCATTCTTTGACTATCCAAGCGAAACGCCCGCGGCGCCCGCGGACCCCGTGGACGTGCTGCTCGCCGACGCGTCGGATGCCGAATGGACGACGCTGCTGGGCCATACCCGGCAGCACCGGTTCGATCCCGGCGAGGCGGTCATGGCCGAAGGGGATCAGGACCGCTCCCTCTACCTCGTGCTGGAGGGCCAGCTTGAGGTCCTCGCGCCGCGCGGCCGGCGCGGCGCGTACCGCAAGATCGCCTCGGTCGCCGCGGGCAGCGTCATCGGGGAGCTGGCGTTCTTCGACGGCGGTGCTCGCTCGGCCATGGTCAAGGCGGCGACGCCCGCCGTATTGGCCGAGATGTCCCCGGCGTCCTTCGACGCGCTGGCCGCCGACAGCCCCGCCCTGGCCCGCCAGCTGCTGTTCGACCTGGGCCGGATCCTGGCCCGGCGGCTGCGCGCCGCCCAGTCCGCGCCGAACGGCGGGGAGAACTGACATGGCCGGGACGCCGGTCATCGAGATCAGGGAGCCAGGCCGGCCGCCCCGCCGGGTCCACGTGGAGCGGGCGATCGAGTTCGGCCGCCAGCCGGCGGGCGACGGCGAGGCCGTCGTGCTGGATGACCTGGCCGTCTCGCGCCGCCACCTGCGGCTCGTGCCCAGCCCGGTCGCGCTGTCCATGGTGGACCTGGGCAGCGCCAACGGGACGATGGTCAACGGGAGGCGGGTCACCGGCCGCGTGGTGCTCGAGCTGGGCTCGGTCGCGCGCCTGGGCCAGACCGAGATCCTCATGGTCGGCTGGGAGGGCGACCGGGCGCCAGCCGTTCCGGCCCCCAGGAGCCCGGCGGGCACCGCGACGGTCGCGGTGGCGATCATGCCGACGCCGCCGGCCCCGCCACGGCCGCCGGCGCCCGCGAGACGGCCGTCGCCGGCGGCGACGCTGTGGGGCTGGCTGCTCGGCACGGTCCCGCGGGCGGGCGAGCCGCTGTTCCCCGCCTACACCGAGATGCGCCGCCGCCTGCCGATCCGGGCCTGGCACGGCATCCGGATCGCCAGCGTGGTGGCCTACCTGGCCCTGTGCGCCGGATTGTGGATACGGCCGGCCGGCGGCCAGTTCTGGTTCTTCAAGGTCATCGTCCCGCTGCTGCCCATCTTGTTCTTCACCGCGCCCGGGCTGTGGCGCAACATCTGCCCGCTGGCCGCGGCCAACCAGGCGCCGCGGGTACGCGGTTTCACCAAGGCGCTCATCCCGCCGGACTGGCTACGCCGCTACGGCGCGCTGATATCCATTTTCCTGTTTTTCGGCATCACCAGCACCCGGATCGCCTTCTTCAACGCCAGCGCGCCCGGCCTGAGCATCCTGCTGTCGCTGACAATCCTCAACGCATTCGTGGCGGGGTGGATGTTCAAGGGCAAGAGCGGCTGGTGCTCCAGTATCTGCCCGTTGCTGCCGCTGCAGCGCGCCTACGGCCAGACGCCGTTCGCGAAGGTGCCCAACAGCCACTGCCAGCCGTGCGTCGGCTGCACGAAGAACTGCTATGACTTCCGGCCGAGCGTCGCCTACCAGGCGGACCTGCACGATCCGGACCCGCAGTGGTCGGCGCCGCGCAAGCTGTTCGTCTCCGCCCTGCCGGGGTTCGTCCTGGGCTTCTTCCTGCTCGTCAGTCACCCCGGGATCACGCTGCCGGAGGTGTACCTGCGGCTGGCCGCGTTCTTCCTGGGCAGCGTCGGGCTGTTCTACGCTGTCCAGGCGCTCACCGGGCTGGAGACCACCATCACCGTCGCCGTCTGGGCGGCCACCGCGATCAGCATCTTCTACTGGTACTCGGGCGTCACCCTGGCCAGCTCGTTCGCGACCATCACCGGCATCCAGGCGGCGTGGCTGGCCTGGCCGGTCCGCGTTGTCGTGTGGGCGCTGGCGCTGCTGTGGATCGCGCGGACCTACGTCAAGGGCCGCCAGTACGAGGAGGAGACCGCCGCGCGGCCCGCGCTGCCGGTGATCCAGATCAGCCCCCGGGCCAAGAAGGTCGCCCAGCAGGCCGCCAGCCCGGGCGCCGAGGTCACGTTCGCGGGCACCGGCAAGCCCGTCAAGGCCGAGGTCGGGATGAGCCTGCTAGCCCTGGCCGAGCGGGAGAAGCAGCCCATCGAGGCGGGCTGCCGGATGGGCGTCTGCGGCGCGGACCCGGTCGCGATCATGCAGGGCGGCGGGTGCCTGACCCGGCCCGATGAGGACGAGCAGAACACCTTGCGCCGCCTCGGCTTTGCCGACAACACCCGGATGGCGTGCGTCGCGCGCGTCCAGTCGGGGCCGGTGACAGTGGCCCTCAAGCCCGAGCCGGGCACCCCCAAGGCGAGCGCGGTGACCGCCTACGACCGCTCGATCGTCAGCGTGGTCGTGCTCGGCAACGGCATCGCGGGGGTGACCGCCGCCGACTTCCTGCGCCGCGGCCACCCTGAGTGCGAGATCCACGTGGTCGGCGCGGAATCCCACGTGCACTACAACCGGATGGGCATCTCGCGGCTCGTCTTCGGCCGTTCGGCCATGCAGGGCCTGTACCTGCTGCCCGAGCAGTGGTACGACGACCACCAGGTCGTCGCGTGGCTGAACACCCGGGCCAGCCGGATCGACATCGCCGCGAAGCAAGTCAGCCTGGCCACCGGGGACACGCTGCACTATGACCGGCTGATCCTGGCCATGGGGGCCAGCAGCGCCCGGCCGCCCGTCGACGGCTTCGGCCGCGATGGCAGCTTCGTGATGCGGGCCGCGGCGGACGCGATGGCGATCCGCGCCTACGCCCAAGAGCACGGCTGTCGCACCGCCGTGGTGGCCGGCGGCGGCCTGCTCGGACTGGAGGGGGCGCACGCGCTGCACGAGCTCGGCCTGGACGTCACCGTCTTGGAGCGCGGCGGGCGGCTGATGGGCAAGCAGGTCGACGAGCGGTGCAGTGAGCTGCTGCACGGGCACCTGGCTCGCATGGGCTTGCACGTGGAGTACCGCGCCGAGTCCCAGGCGCTGGCCGGCGAGGGCCGGGTAACCGGGGTGACCCTCAAGGACGGCCGCACGCTCGGCTGCGATATCTTCCTGGCCGCCGTCGGCAACCGGCCGAACGCCGACCTCGCCAGGGACGCGGGGATCGCCGTCAACCGCGGCGTCATCGTCAACGACCGGATGCAGACCTCTGTCCCGCACGTCTACGCGGCTGGCGACGTCGCCGAGCATGACGGGATGCTGCTGGGGCTGTGGCCGATCGCGGCCAAGCAGGGCGAGGTCGCCGCGGTCAACGCCCTCGGCGGCCTGGCCGGCCAGCAGATGAGCCTCACCGCGGAGGTCCCGGCGACGATCCTCACGGGCGTGGGCATCGACTTGTTCTCAATCGGCCAGTTCGCCGCCGGCGAGGGCGACACCACGATCGTCGCCGAGGAGCGGGACCCCTACGACCCGTCCTACCGCAAGCTGGTGATCTCCGGCGGCCGGGCGGTCGGCGCCACCGTCGTCGGCAACGACCCCGAGGTGGTCGCCGCCGCGACCGCCGCGGTCAAGAACCGGGCCGAGGTCACGCGGCAGGTGCTCGCCGACCTGCGCCGCGGCGAGTGGGCGGCGCTGCGCGACGCGGGCCGCGCGCCGGCCGGAAACCCGGCGTAGGCGGCGCCCCGCCGCGGGCCAGCGAGCCCGGCGCCCGGCTGCGCGCCGCTAACAGCCGGTCCGCCCCGAGGACCTCGACCGACTGCCGGCGACCCTTGACCTGGACCGCCGGCAGCGGGGTGAAGGCGAAGCCGGCCGCGGACCGGTGCACCGCGTCGGTCACCAGGACGGCCGGACGGCCGTCCCGCCCGGCCAGGCCGGATAGCCGGAACGCGACGTTGGTGGCATCGCCGAGCACCGTGACGATCCGGCCGGTCATCTGGCTGACCGCCGCCGGGCCGCAGGCGACGCCCCAGCCCATGCGCAGCGGGCCGCCATCGGGGTCGCGAACGGACAGCCCGGCCGCGATGCCAGGGACCGTCTCGGCCGCCTCGACGGCGAAGGCGACCGCGGCCCCGGCGGCGGTCGCCATGGCGGCCTGCTCAATGGCCTCCCGGGCGGTGGCGGACATCCCCTTGGCGTCCATCGCGGTGGCCACCATGGCGGCCGACTCCCAGGTCGCGAAGAACGCGTCACCCACATAGTTGGACAGCACCCCGTTGTGCCGGGTGAGGATGCGCCGCAGCCCGGTGAACAGCCGGTCGATGTTCTCCAGCAGTACCCGGTCGTCGGTCTCCTCGGCGATCGTGGAGAAGCTGGCGATGTCACCGACCGCCATCGCCATCTTCGTGACCGTCACCTCGCGGACCGTGTTGGTCCGGCGGCCGGGGCCGGTGACGGTGCCCGCCGGGCCGCCCCGAACCGGGGCGGTGAACCGCCGGGAGCGGAACTGCAGCTCAACGGCGCCGATGCGCAGCCGGTCACCGGGCCGCAGCCGGATCGGGACCGCCCGTTCGACCCGGTGCCCGTTGAGTCGTGTCCCGTTCGTGCTGCAGTCGGTCAGCCACGCCTGATCCAGCGCGGAGTCCAGCCGCACCTCCAGGTGCGTGCGGGACACGGCCGGGTCGGTGATCAGCAGGCGGTGCCGCTCGTCCACCCCGGCGCACTCGCGGCCCACGGCCAGCCAGTCCAGCACCGGCACCGAGTGCTCCCCGTCGGTGTCCGGACCGACCACCAGGACCGCCGGGATGGTCTCCGACGCCCCCGACGCGGGCGGCCGGTACTCGGCGTCAGCGTGCCCCCCGGGAGGTTGCCCCCCGTCATTGCCCATGCAGTGGCCCGGTGACGACATAGGTGAAGACCTGCTGGCCGATGCGCAGGCTCCAGGTCGGGGGCAGCTGAGCGGGGTCGGTGCCGATCCGGGTCCACTCGGGCGCGCCCGGCGCGCTGATGAAGGTCCCGTGGGTGGACCCCGGGTCGCGAACCCACACCAGGCCCTGGTCGACCCACAGGTAGGCGTGGATCCGCGAGATGAGGTTGTCCGGGTCACGCAGCGGCAGCGGCGAGGCGTGCCCGCTGATCACCGACGGGTCCTGGTGCGGCCCGCGGCCCAGCACGTAGGCGCGGTCCAGGTAGATGACCGTCCCGTCCTCCGACCGCAGCTCGCCGATCGGCGACACCACCATGGTCGGCTGGGCGCTGCCGGGCTGCCCGGCGCCCGGCTGCTGCTGGGGCAGCGGCATGGACGCCACGGCGATGGTCTCCTGGTGCCCGAGCGGAAGCGGCGACGGGCCGGGCTCCTCGTCGGCGGCGGGCGGCGCGTACTCCAGCGGCGGCTCGGCCAGGTCGCTCAGCGACGGCTGCGGCGACCCCGCGGCGGGCACGTCCGGCGATTCCCCGGCGGCGGGCGCCGGGTCAGCGGGCGCGTCCGCGGCGGCGGGCACCTCCAGGGCCGGCGATGCCCAGTCCTCGGCGGCGGGCACGTCCTGCAATTCCTCGGGGGCGGGCAGCGTCCAGTCCTCGGCGGCGGGCACGTCCGGCAGTTCCTCGGCGGGCACCTCGGCGGCCGGCGATGCCCAGTCCTCGGCGGGCGGCTCGGCCTCCGGCACGGGCGCCGCCTCAGCGGCCGTCTCGGCCAGCGGCGGCGCGGCTGCCTCTGGTCCTGGTGCGGCCCCCAGCCAGGTCAGCGCGAAGGCCTGCCCGAGTACCACCCCTTCCCGCAGGTCCGACAGCGGCTCCGGCGCCACCGGCCGGCCGGCGGCCACGGCGATCGTCAGCTGGTCGAACGTGGCCGGCATCGCCTCGTCGACCCAGGTCAGGGCGCGCTCCCCGGACAGCTCACGGGTCGTGCCATCCTGGGTGACCGTGCACGACACGGGACCACGCAGGAAGACAACCACATCCGAGCCGCGTACGGCGACCATCCCGAACGAGATCGCGTCCCCGGGCATGTGCCCGAGCACCCACGCCGCCAGTCGCGCGGCAACCATGCTGGCCGACAGCGCCTCATCGGCCGCGACGCTAGCGACCAGGCCAAGGAGCTCCCGGATGCCATCGTCGGCGACCGGCTCCTCGCGCGGCACCACCACGACCGTGTCGCCGAACCGGGCGATCAGCCCGTTCCCTGGCTCGATCCCTATGTGCGCTGTCATCTGTCCCATGCCGTTCCCCTCATGCACCGCCGACGGACCCGTGTGCTTCCGCAGTAATAGCATGCGCCGTACGGGCGCCGGCCAACCATTACCTTACGGATGCCTCAAGGTGATCATGGGCATGGGGTGACGACCACGGCAAGTGGGGCGCCATGACCTCAGCCCCCGGCTGGGGAGTATCCCGGCCGGCGCCCGGCCCGCGCTCAGCGGGCGCGCAGGACCGCCCAGCGTCCCCAGTAGGCCTCGCTGGTGGTCGCGTCCCAGGGCCGGCCGGCCGCCGTGGTCATCGCGTCGATGAGCAGCTCCGTGCGCAGGTGGAAGGGGGCGCCAGCCCCGAGCGCGTTGGACCACACGAGCACCGCCCCGTCCGCCATGACCCGCGCGACTTCGCCGGCGAACAGCGGCCCGTCCCCGATCACGACCGCGTGGGCGCACCCGTCGGACAGGGGCAGCCGCGACGCGTCCGCCTGAACGCGGTGGCGCGCGGCCGAGCGGGCCAGCATCCCGCGCGACAGGTCT
>JAICUO010000109.1 GCA_025935815.1 Streptosporangiaceae bacterium | reverse complement strand
GTTCAGCCGCGCCTCCACCGCGTGCCCGCGCTCCGCCGGCCGCGCCCCTGCCAGGCGGCCACCCGCGGCCACGTGCAGCTGCGCCTTCACCAGGTCGAACCCGGTGGTGGCCTCGGTGACGGGGTGCTCGACCTGCAGCCGCGTATTGACCTCAAGGAATGCGAAGAACCGCTCGGCCGGGTGGTAAAGGAACTCGACGGTGCAGGCGCCGCAGTAGCCGGCCGCCACGGCCAGTCGTTCCGCGGACGCGCTCAGCTCCCGCACCTGCGGTGGCGATAGCAGCGGCGAGGCCGACTCCTCGATGACCTTCTGGTTGTGCCGCTGGATGGAGCAGTCGCGCACCCCCAGGGCCCAGGCCGTGCCATGGCTGTCGGCGATCACCTGCACCTCGACGTGCCGCGCCCCGGTGACCATGCGCTCGACGAAGAGGCCGCCGCTGCCGGACGCCCGGGCGGCCTCCTCGCTAGTGCGCTGGAACACCTCGCGCAGCTCGTCATCGGAGCCGACGGCACGGATGCCGCGGCCGCCACCGCCCGCCGTCGCCTTGAGCATGAGCGGATAGCCGATGCGCCGCGCCTGCTCCAGTGCCTCCTCGATCGTCTTCACCAGGCCGTGGCTCCAGGCCGCTACCGGTACGCCGATCTCCTCGGCGAGCCGTTTCGCGCCGACCTTGTCCCCGAGCCGGCGCATCGCCTGCGGGCGCGGGCCGATGAACGTCACTGCGAGCCGTTCGCACAGTTCGGCGAACGCCGCGTCCTCGGCGACGAAGCCCCAGCCGACCCAGGCCGCGTCCGCGCCAGTCTGCACCAGTGCCCGCTCCAGCACCGCCAGGTCCAGGTAGGGCCGGGCCGATGCCGGCCCGAGGCAGTAGCCCAGGTCTGCTTCGCGCACGAAGGTCGCGTGGCGCTCAGGCTCGGTGTATAGCGCGATCACCTGAAGCGGCGCGCATCCGCCGGCCAGGGCCCGCTCGGCGTTGAGCTCGCGCACCGCATGAGTCAGCCGGCGGGCTGCCTCACCCCTGTTAACTACTGCAATCCGCGTAAACGTCCGCACCGCTCGGTCCAATCTGCCCTACGTCAGGCTGCTGCTGAGGAGGGACGGCTCAGCCAGCGGAGACTCCAGTTGCGGCAGGGCGAGCAAGATGGGCAGGTCGGTCGGTTGCTGGGGACGCAGTTCGAGGGGGACGCGGCGGGTGCCTCCGGTCGCGTTCAGGTCGCAGCCGCCGATGAGCAGCGTGCGCCGGGTCCACGGTTCGGGATCGGAGGTGTCGGCCACCGCCACGGCGCGCAGGTGCCATCGTCCCTGTGGCACTCTCGCGAGCCGGTAGAACACGGCCTCAGAGGTGTCGCCCGGCTCGACGATGACCGCGGCGACCGGCTGCCGCTGCACGATGGGCGTGTCGAAGGCGCCCAGGAATACGCGCGCGCCCGCGTAGCCCTTCGGGAAGGTGATCATGCCGGTCACCGTCGAGTCAGCGTAGGGCGATTCCACGGGCGTCCGGCGCAGCCCCAGCCCGCCCGTCCTGGCTACGCGGCGGAACCGGCCGGGCGAGATGCCGACGCTGTCGGTGAAGTGGTTGCTGAACGAGCCGAGGCTGTTGAACCCGACCGCGAACGAGATGTCAGTCACGTTCAGGACCGTGTTCAATAGCATGCGCTTGGCCTCGTAGATCCGGATCGCCGACAGGAAGCGGCCTGGGGTGACGCCTGTGGCACCCGCGAAGACACGGCAGAAGTGGAAACGGCTCATTATTGCGCTGCCTGCGATATCATCCAGAGACAGCGGCTCGCTGTAATTCTCTCGGATGAACCTTATTGCGCGCTCCACGGCGGTGTTCATTGCACACCCTCTTTGGCCTGGCACCGGTACGTTGATAAATCATCTGCGGAGCGCCCCAACCGCCCGCATCACTACTATGCGCTATAGGGTTTGTGTCCATCTTGGGCCTGCCTCGCGCGCCGCTTGAGTGAGCTTTGGATCTCGTCAGGGTGATAGGCGCTTCGCGACGTAAAATCAGATAAGGGCAGCCCCGGGCATGCGCGAGGACTTCAGGCGGCAATTGAATTCCGCGAAAGAAGGCAGCACATTGGCAGCAGGCAGCCTTCGCCAGGCTGGACATAATTCAGGGCCGCGGCCCAGATGGCTATCGCGCCCGCAGCGAGGACGCGATCGTGCGGGCGGCCGCCATGCTCGCCCATGAGGTGAGCATGATCAGCGCCTCGCTCCGGTTGCTCTTGACCTCCCTAATGTCTTCCTGGGTGACCTGGTACGGGGCGAACGCCGCGAGGAGCGCGAGGCGGCCGGCCGGGCGATCGGCGGCCGCCAGGCCGGCCGCCGGCTTCTCGGCCCAGCCCCGGTCCAGGCCCGGCGGACGGCCATCCCAGCCGCGCAGCCGGTCGAGGACCATTTCACGGACCGGCTCAGGAACGACATCCTGGCCAGCTTTCTCGATAGCCGCAGCCGCCCGCGCGAGTGCTCCGGCGATAGGGGGCTGGTCGGTCGCCCAGGAGAACTCCGGGGGCAGTGGCGCATCGGGCAGCAGGTCGAGCGAGGCGCCGGGGACGGGCGCGGGCGCGAGCATGGCCGAGGCGAGCATGCCCATCACCCAGCCGCCCATGGGCTTTGGCGTCAGGGGCGGCAACGGCGACTCGGGCAGGAAGATGCTGACCATGCGGTTCAGGTAGTGGAAGGTGACAGCCACCCCCGCCAGCTCGGAAAAGCTGTCGGCGGGCACGGGCGGCGGCCCCGCCACGTCGGGCTTGCCGGCCGACGCCGCCCACGTGGCTATCTCCCTGAGCGCGGGATCGGCGATCTCCTCGAAGCGCCCGGCCGCCAGCTGGGCCGGCACGCTCCCGCCGATCAGGCCGCGAACGGTCGACGAGTGCACCGCGACGCAGTAAGGGCACTCGTTCGCCACCGACACCGCGGCCGCGACCACCTCCTTCTGCTCCCGCGCGGCCGATCCGGTGGCCAGCAGGGTCTCCCTCAGCATCAGCCACGCCGCAGCGAGGGCCTGCGGCGCGGGCGAGTGCAGCACCAGCGGCGGGGCGACCAGGCCGAAGTCGCGCTCCGCCTGCTCATATACGCGGGCGACAAGGCCGCTGGCCTCACCGGGCAGGACGGGAGAGACGTACCGGATCTGGGCCAGCGACCGGCGGACCCCGCTGGCCAGCAGGGCGCTGCTCACCGTACTGCCACGGACGGCAGCAGGCCCAGGGGTGCGCCGACCGCCAGGTGATAGTCCGTGATCGCGCGGCCAGGTTCCTGGCTTTTGATTCCGGTCGTCATACTGCGTGTCATAAGAACTCCTGCTAGGCAAGCATTCCTGTCAGGCTCAGTCTGCGGCGCGCCACGCCCGAAGACTTCTTCTGCGCTGCCGTTCGGACACGACGACTAAGGTCGCATGTCGCGATGGCCAGGCATTACTCCACGGTGAAATGAACGCTCATCCGTTGCCGCCGGACTGCCGATAATGTCGCGCGGGCCGTGACCGCCGCCGCGGATGCCGCCGGATAAGTGCCCACCGTGAAGTGCCCCACGCACGGTTCGAGCCGCCAGTCGATGTCGAGCGCGGAGGCCACGGCGTCCAGGCCAACCGCGCCGATAGCGCAGGTAGCCAGGCACATCGCGGTACTCACCAGGTACAGGCTCTGCATCAGCGCTCCCGCACTCATCAGCATCAGCCGGTAAGACGGCCCTTCAAGCCGCCACGACAACTGGCGAAAGCGGGCCGTGATGCTAATTAGCACCTGAGGCGGATCGTCCCCGCCGGCCGCCATATGGGCGCTCCTCAGCAGTTCTTGCCACGCGATGTGGTCGGTGTCGACGGGCGAGAGGCTGTGCGCGAACGGATCGTAGTGGTATACGCCGCGCTCCAGGCCGACGCAGTCCCGGACGGTCAGGTAAAGCTCGAACTCGAAAGCGGCGCTACCAGGGGTGCTCGCCCCCAGGGACATGGTCCGGGCGGCCCGGTACAGCAACTCGCCAACCTGCACCGCGGTAACCGGCTCGCGACGATGGCGGGGCTGCGGGTGACGGCCCTCCATGACCGCCGTCAGTGGCGGGTCGATCACGTACAGGTCTGCCCATCGCGGCGTGTGCAGCGGCACGCCCGGGCCGACCCGTGCCCGGCTGGCCGGCTTCGCGGAAGCCGCGCCGTCGGCCGGGAAAATGGCGCCGAAATCGTGGTCGTGGCGGCCAAGGGTGCTGCGGGCATGGAACATCATGTCGGCCGGCGACCAGCCGATGAGCCTGGGATCTGAGTCCTCGGCGAAGACCGGGGTGCTGCCCGCGGCCGACTCAGCCACCACCACCATCCCGGCGGCCACGAGATATTCCAGCACGGCGGCGACGACCGGATGCGCGTGCGCCACCGCGCGGTACACGGCAGGCGTGACCGGGCTGATCAGTGGCGCGATCAGGCGCACTGACTCCGCCCGGTGCAGCACCACCCGGTGCAGGGCCAGCGGCGATTCGATGGTGCACTTCCTGCCGTCCGTTCGCAGCTGGGCGTAGGTCGACAACCGCACCGGGATATCGGCCGCTAGCGGTGCTGGCCGAAACCGCGAGCGAATGGTAAGCGGCACCACCGAGATGAGCGGCTCCCCCCTGTCTTGCCGGAGCGACCGGATGATCAGCGGGTCGAGGCGCTCGAGCACACGCTGCAGCTCCTCCCATCCGGCCGGGTCGCTTTCACACTCGCCAATGACGTTCCGCAGCGATACCGGTCCTAGCCCCATGCGGTTCAGCGCCTGGCGGACCGCGGGAGAGGGCTGCCGGAGGGTGACATCGCCCCAGCGGCCCCGCACCTGCAACGACTCCTCGCCAGGCCCGGATTCCACGCTCACGCACTCGTGCAGGGACCATAGCTCATGCCATTCCGTGCAGGGTGCCTCATTATCGCGACCTGCCGTCGTCACAGGCTTATCCACTCCTCAGGTATACGCTGCTGCCAGATTATCCGCGCGATGCGCGACCATGGCAAGTGACGGCCTAAAGCATTGGGTATGAATCGGTCATGAACCGGTCATGAACCGATAACGGAGCCATAGGCACCGCGTACCGTGAACGGATCATGAAACTTCACTAGGCAAGTCATGACAAGCTAACTTGAACTAACGCTGCAACTCCAAGCATGCTCAAGTAGTGACGAACAGCAACGAAGGCTACAGCGCGCAAGACAAGAACCGCACCGATTCTGACAAAATCAGCGTTCAGGTGCTCGGCTCGTTTTCCGCGAGCCTGAGGCAGCAGATAGTCACCCCGACCGCCGCCAAGCAGCGCCAGGTCTTCGCGCTGCTCGCGCTGCGGTCGGGGCAGGTCGTCACCACGTCCACGCTCGCCGAGGAATTGTGGGGAAGCAGCCTGCCGCCGAGCTTCGTGGTCACCCTGCAGACCTACATCTTCCAGCTGCGCCGGAGGCTGGCGGGCGCATTGCCGGAAGGGCAGGACGCCAAGCTTTTCCTCAGCACGAGGCACTCCGGATACCTGCTGGAGTGCCAGACCGACGTCGAGGAATTCAAGCGCCTCGCACGAGCCGGGCGCGAGGCCGCCGAAGCTGGGGACCCGCGGACCGCGTCGGAGCTCCTCCGCCACGCGCTGACGCTCTGGCGGGGGCCGGCGCTGGCGGACGTCCGCCTGGGAGCCGTCCTCGAGGTCGAGGCGGCCGCGCTCGCGCAGATAAAACTAGGAGCAATCGAGACAAGAATCGAATGTGATCTCGCCATGGGCCGCCACAATGCCGTTATCGGCGAATTGATATCCCTGGTGGCCGAGCATCCCCTCAATGAAAATTTCTGCGGGCTGCTGATGCGCGCCTACTACCATTCCGGCCACACGTCCCAGGCGCTCGATGCGTACCGGCGGCTGCGTGAGGCACTCAATCGTGAACTGGGCCTCGAACCGGGCCCCCGGCTGCAGCGGGTGCAGCAGTCCATCCTGTCCGGCGAGCTGACGGCCAATCCGAGCGATCCTCCCCAGGACCCGCCCTAAGGTCAACCGCCCGCGCTCGGCAGATTTTCCGCCTCGGGATATCGCGTTCCTCGGTGTCCCCAGGGATAAGATCGACACCGTCCTGGCGACGGCCCTGCGTGAGGGAGAGCGAGTTGCCAACGCTTAGAATCCTGCTCGCCGAAGACGTCGCCATGGTCCGTGGCGCGCTGGTGGCCCTGATCGAGCTTGAGCCCGACTTCAAGGTGGTCGCGTCGATCCGCAACGGATCCGATATCGTGCCCACGGCGCTGGCGTGCCAGCCAGACGTCTCCATCATCGACATCGACCTGCCGGGACTGGACGGCCTGTCAGCCGCCGCGCAGCTCCACCAGGCCCTGCCCGCCTGCCGGACCCTCATCCTCACCAACTTGTCACGGGCAGGAACGATACGCCGGGCGTTCACCGCCCGGGTATCCGGATACCTGCTCAAGGACGCGCCCCCTGAGGAGCTGGCCAGCGCCATCCGCAACGTCGCGGCCGGCGGCAAGGTCATCGACCCCCAGCTCGCGGTGACCGCCTGGGACGACCGGCAGAACCCGCTGTCAACCCGCGAGCACGAGGTACTCAGGCTCACCGCGGCAGGCGCCGACGCAGCCGAGATCGCCACCATCATGCACCTGTCCATCGGAACCGTCCGCAACTACCTAACCACGATCGTGACCAAGCTGAACGCACGCACCCGGGTAGACGCGGTCAAGAGCGCCTACGACGCGGGCTGGCTCCCTTAAAGGGCCCCGCCCCTGATCGCCGGTCGCCGACGGGTCACCCCGGCGGTTACGTGCGCAGGATCCTGACCGGGAGGCCGCCGCGCATCCGCAGCGACAGGTTGGGCTCGGTCTCGCGGTGGGCGGGCCCTTGCAGCTCGAAGCGGAACCCGCGCGCCATCATCGCGGTGACCAGGACGGCCTCCATCATGCCGAGATGACTGCCAACGCAGACTCGCGGACCCGCGCCGAACGGTATGTAGGCGTACCGGTGGGCGGGCGGCGGCGCGGAGGGCGCGAACCGCTCCGGGCGGAACTCGTCAGGATCCGGCCAGAACCCCGGGTGCCTGTGCAGCGTGTAGGTACAGATCATGACGTCCGCCCCCGCCGGAATCGCATACCCGTCGATCTCGTCGGCGCCCACCGCCTTGCGGGTCAGCCCCCACACTGGCGGGTACAGGCGCATGGCCTCCTGGATCACCATGGTGGTGTATGGCAGCCGGGCCAGGTCTTCGACGACGGGCATCCGGTCGCCCAGCACGTCGGTGGCCTCCTGGCGCAGCGCCGCCTCCACCGCGGGCTGGCCGCTGACCAGGTACCAGGTCCACGACAGGGTGCTCGCCGTCGTCTCGTGCCCGGCCAGCAGCATGGTGATGAGCTGGTCACGCAGGCCGCGCCAGCGCATCCGGGCATCCGGCTCGCCCTCGGACGCGGCGGCCAGCAGCGAGATCAGGTCGCTCCCGTGGCCATTCCCGGCCGGGCGCCGGGCGGCCAGGAGGGTCCGCACCGCGTCCTCTAGGTCCCGGCGGGCGGCCCGGAACCGGAAGTTGCGCGGCAGCGGCAGCCATAGCGGCACCGCGCCCAGGGTGAGCATCTCCCACATCGCGTGGCTCTGCGCCACCTCGAAGGCGGGCCCCAGCATATCCAGTTGCGACAGGTCGGCATCGAGCAGCATCCGGCCGAGGACATCCATCGTCAGCGCGGTCATCTCGCGGGCCAGGTCGAAGGTACCCGCGCCCACGTGGGCGTCGAGCCGCGCGCAGAGGGCGGCGCCAGCGTCGGCGACCACGCCGGCGAAGCTGGCCACGCGCTCGCGGCGGAACGCCGGGGAGATTACCTGGCGCTGCCGCCGCCAGGTCTCCCCCTCGCTGGTCAGCAGCCCGTCACCCAGTGTCCGGCGAGCCTCGTGGAGTCCCATGCCCTTGCGGTAGTTCGCCGGATTGTCGGTCAGCACGTGCTTGGCGTGATCGGGATGGTTGAAGAAGTAGATGGTCTTGGGTCCCATGTCGAACCGGACCACGTCCCCGTACTCGCCTGCCGCGTCGGACAGCAGGCCCAGCCGGTCGCCCCAGAGCTTACGCAGCAGCCCGGGGACCGCGCGCAGCGGCGGGCCCGGGTAGGCGCGCGGCCCCGGGCCGGCTGGCCTGGTCGCGGGTGAGGGAACCGGGCCGACGCTATTACTGACGGTCATCTGATTTTCCCAGGCGAGCCAATGATGGCGTCCGCGCCTCAGGTGAGCGGGGCACCGCGTCATGCAGTGACCGGCTGAAGCCGCCGCGGAAGAACAGCAGAGCGTCCCGCTGCGGTTCGGCCCCGCTGGCCAGCACCGAGCCGAGGAAGATCTCGTGATCACCGCCGTCGTGCGAGGTCACCAGCGCGCAGTCGAACCAGGCGAGCGCGTCGTCGAGCACGGGTGCCCCGGTGCCGGGCCCGGGCGACCAGCCCACCTTGGCGAACTCCTCCGCGCCGCGCGGCCGCGCGTGGTTAGCGAAGTACCGCGCCAGGTCCTCCTGGCCGGCGGCGAGGACCGAGATGGCGAAGCAGCCCTCCCTGAGCACGGCCTCGCACAGTTCCGAGTCGCGGGTCAGGCAGATCAAGATCACCGGCGGGTCGAGCGACACCGAGGTGAAGGAATTGGCCGTCATTCCGCAGGGGGTCTTGCCGCCCGCCGCCACCACGGTGACGCCCGTCGCGAACTGCCCGAGAACCGACCGCAGCCGGGCGGTGTCCGGAGGCGGCTGCGAGAAGGCCGCCGCGGTCACGCCCGGCCCCCGGTTCCGGTCGCCCTGGCCTGCTTGGGCACGCGGACCTCGTAGTCCTGCAGCGCGCGCCGCAACTGCTCAGGGACGCGGGCCGGGGTGGTGGCGCCGTTCGCTCCGCGCATGCACGCCACCCGCTGCCGGCCGCGGGCGATCAGTTCCTCCATTCCGTCGCCGACGCGCACGTAGTCGAAGGCGAAGCTGACCTGGGTCTGGGTCAGCTCCTCAAGCCGCATCCTGACCGACACCTCGTCGAAGGCAGTGATCTCGGACAGGTACTCGCACTCCGACTTGATGGTGAAGAGCTTGAGGTCCCCGCGCAGCTCATCCAGGATGCCGGGCGCGTGCTCGAGCAGGAACATCTCGCGGCACCTGCCCTGCCACCGCAGGTAGTTGACGTAGTAGACATTGCCGACTAGGTTCGTCTCCTCGAAGCCAACAACGTGCCGGTACTCGTAATACCGATTCATGGCCGTCCCCTTCGGTGCAGATCGCGAATATCACCGGACTCGGTTGATCGCGCAGGCGAGTGCAGAACGTGGCGATCTTCGAATGGCCGGACTCCAGCAGGACCCATCCGTCCCCGCCGGCTTCCGCCAGGACGACCGGCCCGGGCAGGACATGGCCGGCCTTGCGCAGGGATTCCACGGCGCTCCAGACCCGGGTGGCCGCGACCGGAAGTTCCTCGCCCTGCTCGCGCTGTACCAGCTCGGCGAGCTCGAACATGCCGGCGCCGAGTAGTGCCTGCCAGTCATCTACTGTCCTTTCCCTGATAACTTCCACGTCGCAGCCAACGCGGCCGGTGTCGCCAACGGCCAGCGTCACTCCCGCGCCGTGCGACGCGGAGACCGACATGCCCTCCCCCGGCAGCTCCGGCTTGCCATCGCCGCGATGCAGCAAGGTCACTGGGCGCGCCAGCATCGCGCTTACCGCTGCGCTCGTCTGCTTCCGCCTGCGAACAACGGCCTGCGAAGTGACCGCCGGGTCCGGCTCGATCGCGCACCTGACCGGACGGTGCAGGAACGGCGCGGATTGCCGTTCCAGGTAGGGAGCGAGCAGCACCGGAACCCACGGGCCACCGCCGCCGGCCTTGCGGACCGCCTGCAGGCGCAGTCCCTCCCAGCGCTCGACCAGGCTCCCCCGGCTGTCCACGACGTCCAGGTCATACGTGTAGGTGTCGCCGTCCCTGGCGCGCTCGGCCGCGTGCAGGGTGACCTGCCCGCCAGCGGCTTGCGGCCAGCCGGCGTACAGGCGCTCGACGCCGGCCGGCAGCAGCGTGGCATCCGGCACGCAGCACTGGATGGCGTGCATGAACGCGTCTCGCGCCCCCGGGTCGCCAAGTTGCAGCTCCGCGGGCAGGTAGGCGGCGAACCAGCCATCGCCGGGGAGTGCCGAGATGTCCGCCACGCACGACGTGGCCGACAGCCACCGGTAGCCGGCTACCCGCTGGAATCGCTTCCCCTGGAAGAAGATGCCGCCATACAGGTCGGTGGCCGGGTCAAGCGGGAGCAGCCTGCTGGATGCAGTCGCCACGGCTCGCTCGGCGGAAGGTGACTGATCTTTCCTGTACTGGAGCGTCGCGCGGAAGTGATCCGCGCGGAAACTGGTGTCGCTGCTGCGGATGGCGACGTCGACGGAATCCCCGCTGCGCAGCGCGGCGACCCTGATCGTCGTCGTGCCGTCGGGGGGCACCACGATCGGGCGGAGAAACTCCATGTTCTCGAAGACCGGCCTGCCCGGTGCTCCGGAGTGTGCTGCCCCGACCAGCACCGCCCCCGCCTGGGCCATGGCCTCCATGCCAAGCACCGCGGGGAACAACAGGTCGCCGTCGAGCAGGTGATCGGCCAGGTAAAGATCGCTGTCCGCGGACAGCTCGGTGTCGGCGACCAGCTCGATGCCCGGGTAGTGAACGCTCGCCCGGTCGATGAAGCGGGCCAGTGGCAGGTCGGCCGGCTCTAGGGAGATCGTCGGCAGTCCCCCCGACCGGCCCATGACCACCAGCGCGGACGGCAGCTGCGGGCTGGCCAGGATCTGGAGCAATATCTCGATGCCGTCGTCGAGCGGGATGGGGCTGATTCCCTCCCTGATCAGCGATTCGAGCACGCCGAGCCGCTCGCCCATGCCGGCGCCCGCCCACACCGACCATTCGAGGGCAACACAGCGGCACTGCGGGTACGACTCGGAGAACCGTCTGGTCATGTCGGTCAGCCAGTCGTTAGCGGTGGCGTAGTCCGCCTGCCCGCGCAGCCCGGCCCGCCCGATGATGGAGCCGAACGTGACCAGCATCTTCAGCGCGGCCGGGTCCACCGCCGCCAAGATCGCCTCCAGCCCGCCGATCTTCGGCGCCAGGGTGCGCTGGAAGGCGTCATCGTCGAGGCTGGTCAGCGCGGCTGGCTCGTTCCGCCCGGCACCGTGCACGATCGCGGTGATGGCGCCCAGGCCGGCGCTGGCCTCGCCGATCGCCGCGGCCACCTCAGCCGCTGAGGTGACGTCCGCCCTGACGTAGCGGTACCGGACGCCGGCCGCGTCCAGCCGGCCGAGGTTCGCGGCGAGCTCCGCGTCCGCGGCCGGGTCGGATCGTCCGAGGATCGCCACCGCCGCTCCGGTCTGCCTGCCCAGTGCCAGTGCGCACTCGGCGGTGATGCCCTTGCCGCCTCCGCTGACCAGCAGGACGTCGCCAGGGCCGATCGGCAGCTCGCCGCCGACGGCCAGATCCGTGACCGCGCGCAGCAGCGGCACCCGCCGGGTGCCTGACTCGTCGTAGCTGACCTCACTGAACCCGGCCGTCGCGGCGGCGTCGGCCGCGATCGCCGCCGTGAGCTCCGCGGCCCGCTGGTCACCCAGCCCGGCGGACAGCGGAACGGTGACCACGGTGACCGGCACGGCCGGCATTTCCAGGTGCAGCGTCTTGGCCAGCCCGGCCGCACCGCGCTGGTCCTGAACGACCACGAAGCGGCAGCTGCCCCGGTGGGCCAGCACCGCCTGGGCGGCGCTCAGCATGAGGCCGACGTGCCCGGCACCGCAGTCGGCCGGCAGGCATAGCAGCACGCCGTCGCCGAGGCTGCCGGAGCGCAGCGCCTGGGCGAGGCCCTCGCTCAGCGGGTGCCCCGCCGAGGCGAAGACCTGCCACTGCCCGGCCGCGCCGGCCGTCGCGGGCGGCCGCTCGGCTTCGGCTAGCTCGACCGCGAAGGCCCGCACCCAGGGCGCGATGCCATCCGGCGCCGCGTGGGCGTCGCCGTCGGCCGGCAGCTCGGTGGCCGCGAGCTCATCGAGTGCCTGCGCCAGGTCGGCCAGCGTCGAGGTGGCGAAGTTGGATGTCACCATGGGCGCGGAAACGCCCATCGTGCGCGCTGCCTGGTTCATGATCTGGCCGACGGTTATCGACGACAGGTGCAGCTCGTCCAGGGGATGGCTGTCCGGCAGGACCGTCTCCAGCGGGAGCTCGGCCCGCTCGGCGGCGAGGCGGCGCAGGATGTCCAGCGTCTCCCCGGGTGATCCTCCGTCGGCCTGTCCGGCGTCCCCATTGACGGACGCCAGGGCCTGCGCAGTGGCCTGCTCAATAGCCGGTCCGGCGGCGGCATCGGCCGCGGGCACGTCGGCGGGAACCAGCTCGCAGGGGCTGGCGAAGAACTGGAACTCCTTGTCCAGCGGAAGCGGCCGGGTGAACCGGTCGGCGAAGAGCCCGTCGGTGTGGACCTGGGCGCCGAGGACATATGCTCCGGCCACCGCCGACAGCAAGCCGGTCAGCGACTCGCCGTCGGTCTCCAGGGCGATCACCGGAACCTCCGGCGCGATGGCCGCGGCTAGGGCGGACAGCACGTGGCCGGGGCCGACCTCGATCAGCAGGTCCGCGTCGGCCGCCATCTGGGTCACCGCAGCGGCGAACAGGACGGGCTCGCGCACCTGGCGCACCAGCAGTTGCCGCAGGTCGGCGTTGGCCGGCAGGGCATCCCCGGTGACGGTCGACCAGACGTGGCGGCGCAGCGGGCGCAGCTGGCAGCTCGACAGGTACCCGTCCAGCCGGGCCGCGGCGGGTGCCACGAGCGGCGAGTGGAAGGCATGCGAGACCCGGATCGGCATCGCCGCCAGGTTTCGCGCGGCCGCCGCCTGGCTCACCAGGGCCACCGCCGCGGCCAGCCCCGAGATGACGGTCTGCTGCGGGCCGTTATAGCCCGCGATCACGACCGCCTCGCCGACCGTGCCCGGCACCTCGCGCAGCAGCGCCTCGACCACCTCATGGCTGGCCGCGATGCCCGCCATGGCGCCCCCGCCCTCGCTGGCGTCCGCCATGACCCGGCCGCGCTCCGCCGCTAGGTCAACCACTGCCTGCTCGCCCAGCGCGCCGGCCCAGTGCAAGGCGGTCAGCTCGCCCAGGCTGTGCCCGGCGGCCGCCTTGGCCTCAATGCCAAGCAGGCCGAGGACGCGCAGGCCCTCAAGCGAGGAGCTCACGATGCGCGGCTGCGCCACGTCGGTGGCGACCTGGTCGCCGTCCGACGGTGCGCTGGCCAGTCGCGGGGCCTCCCGCGCCACCTTGAACCGGCGGCTCAAGGCGCCTTCGGCGCCGCGGCCCGAGCCTTGACCGGGGAACAGGTAGCCGATCCGGACGGTCGCCGCCGCGTTGCCGAGGAAGACGCCTTCCCACGAGTCGACCAGCCGGGTGGTCCCGCCGTCGAGCACCTCAAGCAGCCGCCGCAACCGCTCGGCCGCCTGGTCGGGGGACCTGGCGACCACGGCGGCCCGCACCGGGCCGCCACCAGCTTCGCTGGCCAGGGTGGCGGCCAGGTCGCCGAGCTCGGCGAACGTCAGGCGGTCAGCCAGTTCGGCCAGGCTGGCCACCCGGTCGCGCAGTCCGGCCAGGGTCGCGGCGTCCAGCAGCAGCAACTCGGCGTCCTGCCGGGACCCGACCAGCCGGGTGGTGAAGGCGTCCAGGGTGGTCCGGCGCATGCTGCTATCACCGGCCAGCACGACGTGCGCGTTGATCCCGCCGAAGCCCATGGACGAGACGCCGGCCCGGACGGGCAGGCTGTCTGGCCACAGCTCGGGGGCCAGCGGGACGCGCAGCGCCGGGCGGGCCTCGGTGAGCACCGGGTGCGGGACGGCGTGCCCGGTGGCCGGCGGGATCACCTGGTGGTGCACCGCCATGGTCGCCTTGAGCAGGCCGGCGATGCCCGCCGCCGCCTTGGTGTGCCCGATGTTCCCCTTGACGGTGCTGATCAGGGCGGGCGGGGCGTCCGGGCTGACGGCCCGGCGGGCGTCGGTGAAGGCGCGCAGTTCCGTCCCGTCACCGACCGCGGTCCCGGTGCCGTGGCCCTCCAGGTAGCCGACGCCGCCGATGTCGAAGCCCGCCAGCCGGTATGCCCGGTCGATGGCCCGCCGGTGGCCGCTGGCCTCCGGCCGGGTGATGCCGCCCCGGCCGTCGGATGAGTAACCCCAGCCGGCGATCGTCGCGTACACTCGCAGGCCGCGCGCTTCGGCGTCGCCCGCGCGCATCAGCACGAGCATGCCGCAGCCTTCCCCCGGCCAGAAGCCGTTGGAGTGCTGGTCGTAGACGCGCATCTCGCTGCGGGCCAGGGCCCCGGTCTTGGCGAAGCCGATGATCTCGAAGGGGTCGATGCTCAGGTCGACGCCGCCGGCGACCGCGGCGTCGGCGGTGCCGTCAGCGAGGGCGTTGCACGCGGTGACCACCGACAGCAGCGATGACGAGCAGGCGCCGTCGACGGTGTAGCCGCCGCCGCCGAAGTCGAACTGGTTGCAGATCCGGCCCGCGATGGTGTTGGACAGGCCGCCGGCGAGCGTGTCCTCGTCAATCGGCGGGAAGGCGCTCTTGTAGCGGCTCTCCACCGTGGCGAGCAGGCTCGCCAGCGCGGCGTCATCCCAGCCCATCTCCTTGAGCGTGGCCCCGAGCGTGCGGCGGACGAACGGCCAGCGCAGCCGCATCAGGTTGGCCCGGGCGAACTCGCCGGTCAGGCTGTTGCCGATGATCACCGAGGTGCTGGCCTTGGGCAGGCCCTCGCCGTCGGCGAAGCCCGCGTCCTCCAGGGCGCGCGCCGCGGTGTCCAGCGCCAGCCAGTGCGTCATGTCGGTGCCGCGGAAGGTGCTGCCGGCGATCTTGTACTTCACCCGGTCGAACTCAAAGCCGTCGATGACGGCGGCCTTGCGCGCGTAGAACTTGTCCGGCGCGGCCGGATCGGGTGACCAGTAGTCGTCAAGCCGCATGCGCTCGTCGGGTATCCGGCGGAAGGCCCGCCGCCCGGCCAGGACGTTCTCCCACAGCTCGCCCGGTGAGCTGGCATCCGGGTAGCGGCAGGCGATGCCGACTATCGCGATCGGATCGGTCATGACGCGACCGGCTGTCCCGTAGCCATGCCCTCGCCCGCGGCGACGGCCGGCTGACCCGCCCGCCCGGCGGCCTCCTTGCGCCTGCGCCGCAGGTAGGCGACCCACCAGCCGAGGCCGCGCCCCCCGCAGACGATCGCGGTGGCGAAGAACAGCGTGTAGACGATGTTGAATTGCATGAGGATCGCGTAGACGGTCGCCACGCTGCTGCCGAACATGAACTGAGCCCGCGGCTTGGTGGGGGTCGTGCCGGGGTCGGTGATC
>JAICUO010000233.1 GCA_025935815.1 Streptosporangiaceae bacterium | reverse complement strand
CGGGGAATCGGGGCCGGTCGACGGGTAGTCGGTCTGCTGGGTCTCCCAGGTGATGATGCCGTCCTTGACGTACACCTTCCACGAGCAGGACCCGGTGCAGTTCACCCCGTGGGTGGAACGCACCTCCTTGTCGTGGCGCCAGCGCTCCCGGTAGAACTCCTCCGCCTGCCGGCCCCCCTTCTTGTGCACCTCGCGGAAATCCTGGGTCGCGGTGCCGGGGGTGAAGAACTGCAGGCGGCGCAGTAGCCCCTCGACCGGCTCGCCTGCGGGCAACAGCGGGGACAGCAGCTCGTCATCGGGCGTGCTCACACGGCTCATCCTTCCCTGACAACTTCATGTGCACCGGCCGAGCCCACGGGGCAGAACTCACACGTGCCCACGGGCCGAAACATTACGCACGGTCCGCTCGCCCGGACTAGGGACCTTCGGCCCGGTCTGCGCCCCGCGAGCCATGATGGCAGTCGTTGGGCCCGCTGGTCCGGGACATTGGTCCCTGGCCGCGGATTTCCCCCCGCACGCACAGTGAAAACCGACAGGAGATCGCGACAGGCGGGCGTCAATGAGTAATCGAGTGGCAACTAAAAGTAGCACGACGGGCGCTACGGGCGGCCCGGGCCTGGGATCCGGGCGACGGCCCTGGGTGATGCTGATCGTGGCCACGGTGGGCTTCGCGGTGAACTTCTGGGCGTGGGCGCTGCTGTCCCCGCTGGGGCCGCGGTTCAAGGACGTGCTGGGTCTGTCCCCGTTTGCCCAGTCCCTGGTCGTCGCGGTGCCGGTCATCGTCGGGTCGCTCGGCCGGATACCGGTCGGCGCGCTTACCGACCGGCTAGGCGGCCGGGTCATGTTCCCGCTGGTCTCGCTGGCCGCCATCGTCCCGGTGCTCTACCTGGGGCTGTCGGGGCACTCGTCGCTGGCCGGCCTGCTGATCGGCGGGTTCTTCCTCGGCATCGGCGGCACCTCGTTCGCGGTCGGGGTGCCCTTCGTCAACGCGTGGTTCCCGCCCGCCCGGCGCGGCCTGGCCATCGGCGTGTTCGGCATGGGGATGGGCGGCACCGCGATCAGCGCGCTCACCACGGTCAAGCTGGTGACCGCGCACGGCACCGCCACCCCTTTCATCATCACCGCGTGCGTCCTGGCAGCCTTCGCGGTGCTCGCCGCGCTGGTGCTGCGGGACGCGCCGGGGCGCACGGTGCCGGCGAGCACCATGGTCAGCCGGCTGGCCGCCACCGCCCGGCTGACGGTCACCTGGCAGGCGGCCGCGCTGTACGCGGTCGCGTTCGGCGGGTACGTCGCGTTCTCCGTCTACCTGCCCGCCTACCTGAAGACCGCCTACGGCCTGACCCAGGCCGACGCCGCCAACCGGATGGCCGGGTTCGTGCTCCTGGCCGTCGTGATGCGCCCGGTCGGCGGCTGGCTGGCCGACCGCACCGGGCCGGTCCGGGTGCTGGCCGTGGTGCTTTCCGTCGTGATCGCCGGCGCGGTCATCCAGGCGTTCACCCCGTCGCTGGTTCCCCTGGGCACGATCGCGTTCCTGGCGATGGCGGCCGCGCTCGGGGCCGGCTCGGGCGCCGTGTTCTCCCTGGTCGCGATGCTTGCCCCGGCCGACAAGATCGGCTCGGTGACCGGCGTGGTCGGCGCCATCGGCGGGCTCGGCGGGTTCGTCCCCCCGCTCATCATGGGCCTCGTCTACAGCCAGTTCCACAACTACGCGGCCGGCCTGGCCGCCCTCGCGGTGGTCGCCGCCGCCGCGCTTATCCTCGCCGTCACCGGGGTCCGCGCCGCGCTCGCCGCCCGGTAGCGGGCAGCGGAGGGCGTACTGTCGGCAGGGCGTACTGTCGGCGATGTACGTTCATCCTGATCGAGAACCGGACGGCAAAGGAGCCCCTCGCGGTGAAGCTGACTAAGTACGAGCACGCGTGTGTCGTCTTCGAAAAGGAAGGCGCGTCCTTCGTCATTGACCCTGGCTCGTTTTCCGCCGACGCGGCGGGCATCATCAACGGCTCCGAGGCGATCTTGATCACCCACGAGCACTTCGATCACGTGAACCAGGCGGCGATCAACGAGGCGCTGGCGGCCCGGCCGGGGTTGCGGGTGTACGCGCCCGCCGGACTGGCGGGCCTGTTCGGGCAGCACCCGGGTCAGTTCACCGCGGTGTCAGCCGGCGACGAGCTGTCCGTCACCGGGTTCGCGGTGACGGTGCACGGCGACATGCACGCGGTCATCCACCCGGATATCCCGCTCGTCGCCAACGTCGGGTTCCTGGTCGACGGGACCGTCTACCACCCGGGGGACGCCTACTTCGTGCCCGAGGCCGCGGTGGAGACGCTGCTGCTGCCGACCAGCGGCCCGTGGATGAAGTTCGGCGAGGCCGCCGACTACGTCCGCGCGGTCCGCCCGCAGCGGGTCGTGCAGATCCACGAGATGCTGCTCAGCGACATCGGCCTGCACCTGGCCGACGCGATCCTCGGCGAGCAGGGCCTCACCGGGCTCCCGCTGACCTCGGTCCCGGTCGGAGACGCCATCGGCGTCTGACCCAGTCTCGCCGGTCAGGTCCGCCGCCGGGAAAATGGCGGCCGTTCCTATCGCTAAGACTTCGTGACCCGTGAAGGCCTTTCACGGTGAAGAAGGCCGTGAAAAGCCTTCCTAACTCGAAAACCCTTCGGGGTAAAATACCTAGCGGGGATGAGTTGCGAAGAATTGCCTGATGGGCTCCGCGGCGACCCCGCCCGCACTTCGCGACGGACCGCCCAGCTGGGTGGCCGAGTCGGGGCCGATCGCCGCGAAGGTCGTGGTGTGGCAGGCGAGGTCGTAGGCCAGGATGCCGCCGTTGCTGACGCCGGTGGCGTACGCGCGCTGGCCATTGACGCCGATGGCGTGCCCGATGGCGGCGACCATGGCGGTGATGAAGCCGATGTCGTCGGCGCCGGCCTGGTCGGGCACCCCGCAGCAGGAAAATGCAGGCAAGTGAGATGCCCGCGCCAAGCCCGCGTGCCTCGCGGGCGCCAGGCCGCCCGGAGCTGAGAAGTTTGGTATCGGGTGATGATAAATCGGGCTTGTGTGGATCCATAATCGCTTGTATGGTTACGGAGAGCGGCGGTACCGCGCCACACGGTCCTCCCCCCCGGTCCGTGTGAAATTTGCCGCCTCGCGGTGCCCCCGTCCGCGATGGCTGAGCAGCGGTACCGCCGTTTATCCACTGGGGAGTCTGCCCGAGCGCGGTTCCCGTGCGGGCCATCGGTATTACCATTAGCCACGTGTCGGGCAGCATGCGAGTCGTCGATTAACGGGATTACCATGGAAAGCGCAATGATGGTGACAGGATTTCCTCTCGGATTCGGGAGGCTCCAGCTGACCGGGCTTGAGCTCGCAGGGCTTGGGGACCCCACCTTATCGGGGCAGCGGGTAAACGGATGGGCATGCACGGCACCATTCTTTCGCTGCCGGCGGGCAAGGGCCTGCGCGGCAGGGCTGAGCGCTGGCGTACCCGGGCGCTGTTGTCTAAGGGACTGTGGTCCTGGGCCTGGCGGCACGGTCACCAGCGGCTGCTGGGGCACGAGCACTCCTCGTGGCTGGCCACGACGATAGCCCTCACCGTCGTCGCGTGTTTCTGCGCGATAGTGGAGGGGCCGCTGTGGCGGCAATCGACGGCGCTCGCCGCGGTCAACCTGGCGTTCGCGCTCGTCCTCGTCCTCACCGGCCTGATGCTCCGGCGGGAGCCCGGCCAGAGCGTCCCCGCGATGGCGCTCATGCTCACCGGCATATTCCGCTGCGTCGATTTCATCGACGCCTGGAATGGGCCGTGGCCCGCGTACGCCATCGTGTTCGGCGGCGTGGACCGCGTGTTCGGCGCCTGGGCGCTGCTGCGTTACCCAAATCCGGCGCTGTCGGCAGTGCAACGGCGTTTCCTGGTGGCGCTGGCCGCCTGGATGATCGCCGGCCGCACGCTGATCGTCGTGACCTCGACGGCGCCGTGGATGGGCGGCTCGCCGTCCTGGTGGTGGCCCACCCTGGACGGCGACGAATCGCTGTCCGACGTGCTCAGCTACGTGGTCCACGGGGGCGAGGGGATCTTCGGGGTCACGCTGATCGTCTTGCTGGCGATGCGGCTGGTGCGCGCCCGGGGCGTGGACCGCATCGTCATCACTCCCATCATCGTGGCCGGCATCGCCGCGGTGATCGCGGCGAGCGCGACCGCCGCGGTGATGACGCTGTCCAGCATCGCCACCACGCCCAACTACGCGTTCCTGGCCGAGAGCGTGGCCGACTTCGCGATCCCGGTCGCGTTCTTGATCGCCGTGGTCCAGCGGCTGCTCCTGATCAGGAACGTCACCGAGCTGACCGCGCGGGCCTGCGCGGACGGCGACATCGGGGCGCTGCGCAGCGCGCTTCGCGACACCCTGCACGACCCCACCCTGGAGCTTCTTGACCCGTCCGACGCCAGCCGCGTGGCGATGAACGCGCGGTCCGCCGGGCGCCTGGTCTCTTACCTCCAGATGGGCGCGGAGGCGCCCATCGCCGTCGTCATCGCCGACCCCGTGCTGGCCCGCTACCGCGGGCTGTTCGACGCCGCGATGCGGACCAGCACGCTAGCCCTGCAGAACGCCCAGTTGCAGGCCAAGGCCGCACGCGAAGAGCTTGAACTGGTGAAGGTCTCGCGGACGCGGATCATCGAGGCCGAGCTCGCGGAGCGGCGGCGCCTGGAGCGCGACCTGCACGATGGCGTGCAACAGCACCTGCTGAGCATCACGGCCCGCCTCAGCGCCGCGATGACCACGACCACCGACCCGCAGGCGTCAGCCGCCTTCGGCGACGCCCGTGACGGGCTCAAGGCCGTCCTGGCCGAGCTGCGCAACCTGGCGCACGGGATTCACCCGGCGGTGCTGACCCACAGCGGGCTGGCCGCCGCGCTTGAGGAGGTCGCCGCCCGGCTCCCGCTGCCGGTCCGGATCAGCATGCCCGCGGGCCGGCTGGGGGCCGCGGTGGAGGCGACGCTGTACTACGTCGCCTGCGAGGCGCTCGCGAACGTGGTCAAGCACGCGGCGGCGGACGGCGTGCTGGTCACCGTGCGGGCCGCCCGATCCTGGCTGGAGATGGAGGTCGCCGACGACGGCGCCGGCGGTGTCCCGGCCGGCGTCATCGGGGGCCGGGGCCTGGCCAACATCGCCGACCGGGTCGGCGCCCTCGACGGTGAGGTGACCATCGACAGCCCGCCCGGGCAGGGCACGCGCGTGATGGTGAGGATCCCGTGCGGGTAGCGATCGCCGAGGACTCCGGGCTGTTCCGCAGCAGCCTGGCCCTGCTGCTGAACTCCCTGGGCGCCGAGGTCACGGTGGCCGTTCCCTCGGGCACGGAGCTGATCGCGGCAATCGCGGCCAGCCCGCCGGATGTGGTCATCCTCGACATCCGGATGCCGCCGTCGTTCACCGACGAGGGCATCCGCACCGCGCACGCGCTGCGCGGCCTTCATCCGGACGTGGGCATCCTGGTCCTGTCCACCTACGCGGAAAGCAAGTACGCCAGCCTGCTGCTGGAAGTCGTCAACGCCGGAGTCGGGTACCTGCTCAAGGACAACGTCACCGATGCCGGCGCGCTCATGGAGAGCCTGTCCCGGGTGGCCGCGGGCGGAACCGTCGTCGACCCCGCCATCGTGACGAGGCTCCTGGAGCGCAGGCAGCAGCCGACCATGATGGGCATCCTCAATGATCGCGAACTCGAGGTGCTGCGCCACATGGCGGAGGGCCGATCGAACCTGGGGATCGCCCGGGAGCTGTTCCTGAGCGCGCGGACGGTTGAAACTCACGTCTCCAGCGTCTTCACCAAGCTCGGGCTCACCCAAAGCGACACCGAGAACAACCGTGTCCGCGCGGTGCTGGCGTTCCTGCGCTCGGGCGGCCCCGAACGATGAGGCCGCGCGGCAACGCGGACTGGAAGCGAGACCCGATCCCACCCCTCTCGAGCCTCGCCTCCAGCCCAGTCACTGGAGGATGAACACATCCTTGCCGCCGAAGGCGTCGGCGAGGTCCTTCCCGAGCTCGCGAGCGACGAAGATCGCCACGGCCTCGTCAATGCCACCCGGATGGACCGCGCCCGCGTCCGCTGGCGGGCTGCCTTCCAGGAGGCTCACGAACACCCGGTACCCCTCACCGTGCTTCATCCGGGACACGGCGGCGGCCGTCGCCTCCGGCATCGCCTTGCGTGCCTTCAAGATGGTCATCACTACGTCCGCCACCTGGAGAGTCTGCACCTGCTGCCAGTCCGGCGCCGGGCTGGCGGCGGACGCGGAGCGGATGCGCAGTGGCGGCATGCCCACTAGTGTGCAATCCCACGTGGGATTGTTCATCGTGGAAACCACGTGAAGCTTCAAGGGATTTCCCGCTTGACGCCGGCCGGCCGGCTGGATACCCGCCCTCGCGGGCGTTCTCGTCAGCCGATGACCAGGCGGCTGATCAGGTCGCCGTTGAGGGTGAAGGCCATCGTGCCCCGGCCGTTGTACCCGTCGCCGGTCACGGTGATGTCGGCGCGGAACTCGCCCGGCGAGCCCCCGGCCCGCACCGAATGCAGCTGGAACCGTGACTTCTTGCCGATGTTGTCGGTGCGGTCCCAGGTCGCGACGCCGCGGTGGCCGTGGAACTCGCGGCCCCAGTCGTTGAGGTAGGCATCCTGCGTGAAGGCGGCGACGAACCGCTCGCTGTCGCCCGCGTTGGTCGCCTCGATGAACTCCCGGATCGGCGTGGGCATGTCAGTGTGCTCGGCCATCTCGCTGCTACCTCTTGTTGGTGAAGCCCGCGTCCACGGGGAGCGTGACGCCCGTCACGTAGCGGCCCTCGTCGGATACCAGGAACAAGATGGCGTTGGAGATGTCGGCCGGCTCGACCAGGTCGACCGGCAGCGCGTTCATCATCGCGTTGGGCGGGGCGGCGGCCAGCAGCTCCGCCATCGTCTCGTTGACGATCATGGGCGTGTTCACGCCGGTCGGGTGCACGGAGTTGACGCGGATGTTGTGCGGGGCCAAGACGTTGGCCCACGAGCGCATCAGCCCGACCACCCCGTGCTTGGAGGCGGTGTAGCCGAGTCCGCCCGGCGAGTGGCCGCTGAACCCGCTCAGGCCGGCGGTGGAGCTGGTCAGCACGATCGCGCCGCCGGCACCGCGCTCGATCATCGACGGGATCGCGATCCGCACCGTGTTGTAGACGCCGGTGAGGTTGACGTCGATGACGTCCTGCCATTCCTCGTCCACCGGGTTCAACGACACCGGGGCGATGCCGGCGTTCGCCAAGACGATGTCGACCGGGCCGATCTCGGCCGTCCCGGCCTCGAACGCCTGCCGCAGCCCCGTCACGTCGCGCACGTCGGCCTGGGCGGCGTAGATCCGCCGGTCGAGCGCCTCAACCTGCCCCGTGGTCTCCGCGAGGTCTTCCTGGGTAGCCATCGGGTAGCCCACCGTGCCGATCTGGCGGCAGATGTCGACGGCGATGATGTCGGCGCCCTCTTGTGCGAGCCGGATGGCGTGGCTGCGGCCCTGACCTCGGGCCGCTCCGGTGATGAAGGCGACCTTGCCGTCGAGCTTTCCCACTAGCCTCGCATCCCTTCCGGGTCGTTCGGCAGTGTCGTCCGGCACTGCCCGCGCAGACCGCCCCCTCGGCCCAGGCCTCCCATTATGCCCGCTGACTGCGGAGCTGCCCGGGAGTTATCAACCCGGGCGCATCACCAGGCAGCTGCTGGTGGCGGTGACGTACACCTTCCCCGTGGCGTCGGTGATGCGCCCCTCGGCCAGCGCCGTGCGCCGCCCGAGGTGCACCACCGTGCCCTCGGCGGTGATGGGCCCGGTGTCGACCGTCACCGGCCGCAGGAACTTCACCGACAGGTCCAGGCTCGTGTAGAAGACGCCCGCCGGCAGCATCGTGTGCACGGCGCAGCCGCACGCGGAGTCGAGCAGGGTCGCGAACACGCCGCCGTGCACCGTGCCGAGCGGGTTGTAGTGGAATTCGCGCGGCGTCAGCGCGAACACGGCGCGCCCCTCGCCGAAGTACACGCCGTTGAAGTCCAGGGCCCGCATGACCGGCGGGGGCGGGATCTCGCCGGCAGCGATCGCGGCGAAGAACTCCGGCCCGCTCATGCTCGCCCCGGCGGCGGCGATCGCGGCCGGATCGGTCCACGAGAACGTGCGCTGCCGCTGCTCGTCCGGCTGCTGGCTCAGTTGCCCGGTATCGGGAGCTGTCGTCATGGCACCCACGCTAGAATATCTAGGTTTCGATATGCAACTTAGTATGCGTACGATAACGGCATGAGGCCGTATAGCACCTACGACAGTGACACCTGCTCGATCGCCAGGACGCTGGCCCTGATCGGCGACCGCTGGACGCTGCTGGTGCTGCGGGACGTGGCCAATGGGGTCCGGCGCTTCGACGAGATCGCCGGCCACCTGGGAATCGCGCGCAACATCTTGTCGCGCAGGCTGGCCGGCCTGGCCCAGGCGGGCCTGATCGAGCGCACCGCCTACCGCGAGCCCGGCGCGCGGGAGCGGCACGAGTACCGGCTCAGTGGCCCGGGCCGGGAGCTGGTCCCGATCCTGCTGGCCTTCATGCAGTGGGGCGACCGCAACCTGGCCGGCCCGGAGGGCCCGCCAGCCCTGGTCCGGCACGCCGGCTGCGGCGCGCCCATCAGGGTCTCGCTGACCTGTGACCAGGGGCATGAGCTGGGCGAGCGGCCGCGGGTCTGGCTGGAGCCCGGACCGGGCAGCCGGATGCGCCCCGGAGCAACCCCAGAAGGTCACGCATTGATCGGGTAAGGTGCGGTCTGGGTAGCGGTAGGCTCATCCTCCGGAGGTGGCATGAACGACCGCGTGGTCCCGGCGATCGACACGAGCATGGCGCACCCGGCCCGGATCTATGACTACTGGCTGGGGGGCAAGGACAACTTCGCCGCCGACCGGGAGGCCGCCGAGCTCGCGCTGCGCGCGTACCCCGAGCTGGCCCAGGCGGTCAGGTCCAACCGCGCGTTCCTCGGCCGGGCGGTGCGCTACCTGGCCCGGCAGGGAGTGCGGCAGTTCCTGGACATCGGGACGGGCCTGCCCGCCGGTGGCAACACGCATGAGGTCGCCCAGGAAGAGGCGCGCGACAGCCGGATCGTGTACGTCGACACCGACCCGATCGTGTTGCTGCACGCCCAGGCGCTGCTGAAGGGCACGCCGGAGGGAGCCTGTGACTACATCCAGGCTGACCTGCGCGATGAGGCCGCCATCTTGGCGCGCGCGGCGGAGACGATCGACCTGCGGGAGCCGGTGGCGCTGATGCTGCTGGCGATCTTGCAGTTCATCGCGGACGACGACGATCCCTACGGGCGGGTCTCCAGCCTGATGGCGGCGCTGCCGCCCGGCAGCTACCTGGTGATCTCGCATCCCACCGACGACTTCAACCCCAACAAGGGCGAGTCGCTGAAGGTCTACAACGAGCGGTCGGCCGAGCAGATGGTGCTGCGCGACCAGGCCGCCACCGCCCGCTTCTTCGACGGGCTGGAGCTCATCGAGCCGGGCGTGGTCCCCGTCGCCCAGTGGCGGCCGGACTCCGACCTCACCGCCGCCCGGCCATCCTCGATGTGGTGCGGGGTAGCTCGCCTGGGCGGGCACGCCGCCGGGTAGGGGAGGAACTCGCGGAAACCCGCTGCTCGTTCGGCGGTGCCTTCGGGGGTGCCTTCTGGAGTGCGGGCAGGCGGCGCAGGACGGCGGGGGCGATACGTGATGCCGCCGTTCGTGCTCGGCGTGGAGGAAGCGGTGGCGTTCGGTGCCGTCGGCAGCCGCTCGGGAGCGTTGCCGGTGGCATCCGCACCGTCGACCACGGCATCGTGCAAGGTTATGAGATGAACCACGGCGCGGCCGACCTCCCGCTGTCACGGTGGGGCGTCGAGTGCCACGGCGAGGGCGTTGAGCCGCAATTGGATGCCACCGCGCAGGTGCGGCAGGTCGTGGCTACCGTCACCCGTCGCGGTGATGAAGGCAACCTGTTCCGTCCAGGCCAGTTCCGTTCCGTCCGGATCGGGTTGGATCTCGATCGTGACCAGCGATGCCCAGCGGGGCAGGTCATCGACGATGGTGTCGTAGGCGTAGATGATGCGGCGGTCCGGCTCGATGTGGAGGTAGACGGCGCGGTTCTGCAGCCGCTCGACGCGCCCGTCGGGATGGGTGAAGGCGCTGCGGGCGAGGTCCCGGCCGCCGACGCGGAAGTCATGCTCGTATTCCGCGGCCGAGCCGGGCATCCGGAACCACTTGCGCCACAGCCGCGTGTCGGCGAAGACGGCGAAGACGGCGGCGGGCGCAGCGTCGAAGTGACGGGTGAGGGCGAAGGAGTCGTGGCGGGCGGCGTTCGGGGATGGCGTGCGGAGGCTCTCGGTTGCCATCCGCCTACACTAGCCACGTGCGTTTCCGCCTGGAGGTCCGGCTGACGGCCGCGGACGTGGGCAGCCGCGTCGTGATCCGCTGGCGTCGCCCGTCAGGTGCCGGCGATGCGGTGGCCGATGTGCTCGGAATCCTGGAGGCCGCCGATGGTGGGTCTTTCTCGGTGCGCAAGGCTACCGGGGAATTGGTGATCGTCCCCCGGGAGCGGGCGCTAGCAGGCAAGACAGTGCCGCCCGCAGCGCGTCGCAGACGGCCTGCCGGGCCCGGTGAAGGTATGCCGCAAGCACCGTCAGACCGGTGATATGCTCTGTCAGGCGATGGGGGATCCCTCGCCAATTATGGTCCTGTAGAGCAGTCGGAGTGCTCGCCACCCTGTCAAGGTGGAGGTCGCGGGTTCAAGTCCCGTCAGGACCGCTGAGGTCAGGTAGCTCAGTCGGTATGAGCGTCCGCCTGAAAAGCGGAAGGTCGGCAGTTCGACCCTGCCCCTGACCACACATCAGAAAGTCGACACAACCTGCGTTTTCGCTGGTAGTGGGTTCTTTCCGCTCAGGATAGCAGGTATGCCGGGATGTGCCGGGGAATGCCGTCATGTTCGTGGGGAACCTGTGGGGCGGCGCCCGGAGCGCGGACTTGTGGGGCTTCTGTGGGGGAACGTCG
>JAICUO010000506.1 GCA_025935815.1 Streptosporangiaceae bacterium | reverse complement strand
TGAGCGTGAACGTCGCGGTGAGCGGGCCGCTGCTGACCGCGCTCTCGAACGGAATCCCGGGCGCGCCGGCCGCGCCGCCCTGCAACTCGAAGGCGCCCCGGTCGTAGGATCCGGCACCGGGGTTAGCCACGTTGGGGTCATCGGCCCGGGGGTTGCCGAACTGGTCGCTGGGCAGCGCCCCCGGCGCGTCCGGGTTGGCGGAGTCGATAGCGGGCGAGCTCGCCGTCAGCGGGTACCAGAAGATGTTCAGGTGCGGGAGCAGGAAAGTGCCCAGTGTCTCGTTCCCCAGTCCGGGGTTGGCCGCGATGTCGTGCGCGCCCTGGCCGGATGCCGCCTGGAAGTCCGCCAGGCTGGCGTAGCTAGTGCCGCCCCACTCGTACAAGGGCGAGCCGGCCACCGGGTTGATCAGGTTGTAGTCGACGACCGAGCCAGCCTCGGAGCCTGCCGAGACCGAGATGGCGCTGTTCGCCGCGCAGGCGGTGGTCCGGTCGGGCAGCACGATGTTGTTCTCCACGGTCACGCCGGATGAGTTGCCCGCGATGGAGATTCCGTCGGTGCATTCGGAGCGAATGGTGTTGCCGGTGACGTCGGTGCCAGGCGCGTCCGTCACGGTGACGCCGTGCGCGCCGATGTAGGTGTTCCCGGTGATGACCGCCCCGGACGCCCCCGCGTCGACCTGCACGCCACGCGGGCCCTGAATGGCCATCCGGCTGATGGTGACGCCGCTGGACGTGCCGTCCGCTTCGATGGCCGGGGCCCCGCTGCCGCCCGCGTAGCCGCCGTTGATGGTTACCCCCGACGATCCGCCGGTGACGTCGAAGGACTGGTGCGCGCCAGACGGGAACGCGCTGAACCCGGAGAGCGTGACGTCGCGCGCCCCCGCCACCGTGAACACGGGCGCGGGCGTGGTCGTGGAACCGTTGACGGTCGCGCCCTGGATGGCATTGAAGGTGATAGGGGCTTCGGGGGTTCCCTGGACGGAAATCGTCGCGCCCGCGTAGGTTCCCGGCTCGACGATGACCGTCTGCCCTGGCTGGACGGCGCTGGCCGCCGCCGCGATCGTGCAGAAGGGCTGACTCTGGGAGCCTGGCCCGCCGTCGGAGCAGTTCGCCGTGGCCGCGTTATAGACGTAAAGCTCGGTCCCGGTAGACGGGTACGGGGCATAGGGGACGGTCGCGGTGGCGGTGCTCGCCTGGGCGGCCGCGACGGCGACGGCGCCGTCCGTCCAGACGCGCGGCCCGATCACCGCCGCCGCGGTCAGCCCGGTCGCGGCAACGGCGAAGGTAAGGCGAGCGCGCGATCGGATGCGCATGACGTCTCCAGGGCTCAGGGGCTGCGCGGCAAGGGCGGTATCAGGCGTGCGGAACCGGGCCGCTCGATCCCCCGCGGTCCGCTATCAGCCGGAGGATCATATCGGCTAATGAGATCATTTCGCTACTCGTTGCAATGTGCCGGCCCGTACGGAGTTCGGCGGTGCTGGTAAGCCACCTTCGAAGGTGAAGGGGTCAGTCCGGCCGGTGCCGCCAGCGCGACTGCGCCCAGACCCCCGCCAGGGTCATGACGAGCAGGTACAGGAGGGTGCCCAGCCCGACCAGGTTGGCGCCGGCCGCCTGGGGGTCGCCATCCGCGTCCCTGGGCAAGGCGACCGCCAGCAGCCACAGGCCCGCGTAAAGCACGGTCGCCACTGTCATTGCCACGCGGGGCCCGCGCAGAGCCGGCCGCCAGCCGGGCACCCGGGCGGGCTGGGCATGCGGAAGCGGAGCCAGTCCCCGGGGGAGGTCGGCGGTGACAAGTGATAGCTCCGCATAGGTCCGCGACACCAGCGCCTGGCCCACCCGCAGGTCGAACTCGCCCTTGGCTAGCCGTCCTTGCACGAAGGCGGCCTTCAGGATGCCGATCACCTGCTCCCGGTCGGCGTGGGACGCCCGCAGGTCGCCCCCGCTGGCTGGCACCTGGCCTGGGGTCTCGCCCATTACCGCTCCTCCCCTGCCGAACGCAGGTACCGAAAGCGTAGTTGGCTGCCGGTTCGCGGGCTAGCCTAAGCGGCTCGCCACAATAGGACCACTTCGCTACTCGTCGTCGCCAGCGAGTGCTCCGGTTATGATCGAAGAAGCTCTTGGACCCGGCGATCGAGTCAAAGAGGAGGGTCAGATGAGTCCAGGTACCACCTCCCTGAGAGACGGGGAAGATCTCACTCGAGGCAAGGTTGCTCCGTTGCGATGGCTCGGAGCCAAGGTTTCGAAAGCCGTCGGCCAGTTGCGCTCCATGGCGACGGCTACGGCACGCGCGGTCAGATCTCTGGTGTCGAGTGCTGTCGACCGGGTGCGCGCGGAGGTCCGGTCTCCGGTCCGCTTGGCCAAGTCGCTATTCATGGCCACGATCGGTAAGGACCGGGGGTTCGGCTTTTGGTGGCTGATGGCGATGCTCGCCATCGCGGTCGCCATCGGCCTGCTTGTGGCGGTGCTTTTGTCGCCTGTCATCGGCATAGTCGCGGCTCTGGTCGTCGGGATCTGGATGCTTATCCGGCGCAGCCGTTCATCGCGCTCCCGCGACACGGCGATGGCCGGGCTCGCGAACTGAGCGTTGGCCGGGCGGGGATGGGCCAGACATCAATCCTTGGCCTGTCGCCATCGACATTCACGTGGGACGCTGGGTTGCCGTGAGCAGGTCAGCACCAGCGTGGCGCTCCGCCCTAGGCGAACTGCCCATTGTCCGAGATGGCAAGTGGGCTGTCGGCGGAAGCGCCTGTCTCGCCCTGCATGGATTGCCGGTCGATCCCAGGGATCTGGATCTCCTGGTTGATCATGTAGCCGCGGGCGAGCTAGCCGAGGGGCTGCGGGCTGCCGTGGTGAGCGACGAGGACCGCTGGAATCGCGGCGATGTGCGCGCCATCCGCAGGGTCCTCGCCGTGGTCCACGGCGTCGAGGTCGAGATCTTGGAGGGCGTAGCGGCTGTGGATGCCACTGGCGATGTGGTTGTCGCCATGCCGGACCTAGACCATGTGGACCTCATCATCGTCAGTGGCCGGCCGATCCCTGTACTGCCATTGCTGGCCATGCAGGCATTGTTCGACGCGACTGGCAATCGGGAGCGAGCGGCAATGGTCGCCAGGGCGTTGGGTGGACGTTCCTGATCACGGCAGCTGGAGCTCGATGGTTGCCTGTTCCGCCGCATGGGTGAATGTCAGGGTCAGGGTGCGGGTGAGCGGGTTGAGCCTGGGCATGGCCGGCGGGGTCCGCCCCGGCCAGCGAGAACTCATCGGCCCGCGTAATTCGCTGGCGCGGCGCTCGCCGTGATGAGCTGCTCGCAGCTGCCCGTCTCGCGCACGGACTCCAGGCGAAACCCCTCCCGCGCGAGGAGTTCCTCGTATTCAGCGAGGGTTCGCTCCTGGCCGTTGTGGCACACGAGCATCAGCAGGTCGGTCTCGATCAGGGCCAGGCCGGCGTCCACCCTGCCGGGGAGGATCTCTTCGATGATCAGGATGCGGCCATCCGGCGCCAGCGATTTACGGCACTGGCGGAGCCGACTTGAGCCGGGATTTCAGCGCCGTTTCAGCGCGGCACGCCATGATGCGCGCGGAAGGGGCAGTCCGGCCCCTCACGCCGAAGGGAAACAATGCGCCTGCCACGGAAGATCGCCGGCCTGCTCCTAGCCGCGGCGACAATCGCCGGCGTCACCGCCGCCGCGGTCCCCGCCAGGGCCTCCGCCGCCACTCACCTCTTCTTCAATACCGCTGCGCAAGACTCCAACGGGGTGTGGCGATTCGGGAACCTGTGCCTGGAGGCCGACCCGGGCCCGGACTTCGCCTACCGGGTCGCCATACAGCCCTGCGACGTGAGCAATCGCCCGGCCCAGCGGTGGCAGGCGATCGCGGTGAGCAACGGCGTCTACAAGTTCGCGAACGAGGCGGTGGGCTGGTGCCTGTACACCGACACGCGCTTCGACAGCTCGCCCATCGCCTTGTGGGACTGCAGCGCCAACATCAGCAACACCCGCTGGGCCTGGGGAGGCACCCTCGGGCTCCAGACGCTTGAGTCGCGGATCTCCGGCACCACCGGGCACTGCCTCGACATCCCCGGAGGGCAATTCCTGGCCGGCCGCTGGGCGCAGCTATGGGGCTGCAACGGCACGGCTGCCCAGAAATTCATCATCGCCCAGGTCCTACTCCCGTAGACAGAGATACGCAGGAGCGGGCGTCCCGGTGATATCTGCATCTTCGGCGTACAGGCAACCAGTTGCGTCCGAGAGTAAGGCTGGCTGCGCACTAACCGGCATCCAGAAGGGTGTCCCATACGCGGGGAAGGTGCGACAGTAGCCGTGGTGAGTTCGGACTTGTATCCAGCCAGCACGGCAATGGTCATCGGTTATAGAGTCTCCCGGCGCTGCGCCGCGCACCCCAGGCGGTGAGCGAGCCTACCGCCAGCCAGACCGGCACCGACAGGCCGAGCGTCCAAATGCCCTCAGCACTCACCCCTCAACATTACCGAGTTCGGGGGGCCGCGCTGCCCCGGAACATTCGATAAAACCCGCCGGACCTTCCTGCGCTCTTGACAGGTTCCGGGAGACATCCATCGTTGACCGGAGGGTGAGGGGTGATCTCCCCCTCACCCTCTGCCTAGCGGCGAGCGTCTGTTTTTGATCTTCCCCGATGAAGCCGCGGCTTGGCCTCGTCGTCCTGGTGCCCGCCGCCCCTGGCAGTTCGCGCGCTCGCCAGCCCGCGCGGTCATCGACCGCAGGCCCGGCGCGTCGCGGTGGGACCGGGTACAGAGCGACAGCACCGTCTAAGGGCGTGATCGGCTTTCTGAACTCGTCCCAGTCGGCCCGGCTCCCGTTCGGAAGGTACTCCTCCTCGTCATCACCAAGCAGCCGTGCTCGAAACTGCACGGCCAGCGTGGCGAGAGCGGCCTCGCGGCCAAGCAGCTCACCCCAGGCCTTTACGTGGTCATCGCGCCAAGACAGCCGAACTATGGCCCCGTCCTTACACATGAACCTGTAGATGGGTGTCGACCCGATATCCATCGAGCCGACCGACCCATCTTCGTTGAGCTCGACGCTTTTCCAGCTGGCCGCCCCCTGGTGGCTGAGCTTCAGGTGTGCTTCCGCGAAACTCTCCCATTCAGCGCGCGTGATCGGATGCTGGTCGGCGTCCGTCCACTGGCTAGCACGTGTGATGTGCAGTTCGTGCAGTTCGCCGCTCAACAAGCTGGCGCGCAGGATGTCCAGTTCGTCGCTCACGCATGTCCTTCGGGCCGGGAGGCGATTGTGGCGAGCATACAACGGCCGATGCAGAGTGGTAGCCGGACGCGGCGGCGCGTAACGCCGTCGCCTTGATCCAGTACGGCGTAATTCGACAGCGGTCGACTAACGATCAACGATCCCACGGCTTGACAGGCCCGGAATCCAATCTAATTGTTTCAGCCTCGATCGGCTCGACGCCAACTGATCCTGCGCTTACCACTAGAGGGCTGGGTGGCACGCCTGAAGGTCTGGAGTTCTTCTCCATGCTTCTGCGCGTTATACTTGATGCACTTCTTCGCAAATTGCTCGGAATTTGGCAAGTAAGTGGCATTATTTCGGCGTGCGCGCTCCTTCTGAACCCAGGGCTTGACTCTCTTCCAAGAACGCTCGGCACTGTTCCCGTAGAGGTCCGCCATCAAGTCAAAGGCCAGCGCGCGACCCTTAGGAGCCGCCCGAGGCGGGGCTTCCTCCGGCCGCGACCGCAACAGGTAGCCCGACACGTGTCGGGCAGGCCACGCCGCTAGCTACCGGCCGGTTGCGGTACGCGTTGCGGTACGGAGCCGTTCTTTTACTACAACAGCGCATGGCGTCTGTTGCTGGCGATGCTGCGGGGGCATCCGGGGCCACGGTGACGTCGCGGGACGGCCGCTCGCGTCATGATCATCGCGAGTG
>JAICUO010000922.1 GCA_025935815.1 Streptosporangiaceae bacterium | reverse complement strand
GCCCCCGGGCCGCTGCGCTGGCCAGACGCCGCGCAGTGGCCCGACCCGGACCGGGCCAGCGACGAGCTGGCCGCCCGCCTGGAGGCAGCGGCCGCGCCCCTGGACCAAGACGGCGCCGCCCGCGCGGTCGGCGCCGTGCTGCCCGCCGGGGTCCCGCTGATCCTGGACGCCTACGCGGCCGCGACCAGGAGCGGGCGGCAGGTCACCGAGGGCACGCTCAAGAACGCCGCCGACCGGATGTCGGTCGGGCTAAAGGACTTCGAGCAGGCCCTGGGGACTTGCGATGAGGACTACCGGGTCGACTGGGAGCCCGGCGGCGGCGGCCTGGTCATCGTCAACGTCATCGACGACGAGGGCCGCAAGCCGGTCGCGGAGTTCGCGAGCCGGATCAAGGAGCGCGCGGAGGACCAGGGCGTCCTGCTGGAAGACCGGGAGCGCAAGGTCCTGGAGGACGAGCTGCTGGCCGGCCTGGCGCACCAGATCCACGGCCGCGTCATCGCCGCCCGCGACCTCACCCGCGACATGGACTCCGACACCAGGTCCAAGCCCATGTCGTCCGGCATCACGGTCGGCATCCGGTGGGCGCAGTCGGACAAGATCACCGAGCGCCAGCGGGCCGCCGCCAAGCTCCTCGAGCGCGACTCGCCCGGCCCGGAGCGGCTGGCCGAGCTGCGCGGGCTGCTGCGGGAGATGATCCGCGAGTACCGGGGCGCGCACCCGCGCGCCACCTACCGGGAGGCGCTGGCCAGCGTGCTGGACTACCGGTCCTGGCACACGTTCGAGCTGCTGCAGAAGACGCCCGGCGAGCCCGAGGTCCGGCTGACCCGCGCCCGGCACTCGGTCATGTCGGGCGGGGAGAAGTCCGCGTCCATCCACCTGCCGCTGTTCGCCGCCGCCAACGCGCTGTACTCGAGTGCCAAGGGGCACTGCCCGCGGATGATCGCGCTGGACGAGGCGTTCGTCGGGATCGACGAGCGGTACAAGCCGGAGCTGTTCGGCCTGGCGGTGAAGTTCGACCTGGACCTGTTCATGACCGGGCACGACCTGTGGGTCACCTGCGACACCGTGCCGATGATCGCGCACTACGACATGTACCACGACAAGACGACCCGCACGGTGTCGTCGCTGCTGGTGCTGTGGGACGGCGCCGCCCTGGTCGACGCGTCTGGGGGCTTCGCCGACAACGAGGCGCTGGCGACCGAGCTGCTCGGCTTCCGCCCCACCCGGCACGCGCCGCTCGCCACCGCGTCCACGCTGTACGCCATGGCCGCCGGGGGCGCCGGGGCCGGGACCGCCGACGACGACGAGGGGGACGACGATGACGACGAAGCCGTCTGACGGTCCAGCGCCTTTCCGGCAAGCACCGTACGCCCGGCTGCTGGCGGCGGCCCGCCGCTCGCTGGAGCGGACCGGGGGATCGCTCGACGGCTCGGTCAGCGTCTCCGCGCCGGACGACGCCGAGCGCAAGGCGATCATCGGGATCACCGGCCAGTACCGGGAGGCCGGGGTCGCCCGGCTCACCGTGCGGCTCGCGGACCTGGACGCCGCCGTCCGCGAGGCCGGCTCCGGCGGGCTGGCGGCGCTGCTGGAAAGCGTCGGCGGCGCCCCGCTGCGCGACCGCCCGGCCGAGCGGCTCAAGGTGGAAACGGGCGTGGAAGCCACGATCCGTTGCGCCGAAGACAGCTTCCTGACGTTCTTCGACTGGTTCGCCGAGTGGCTGGCGGAGCTGCGCCGGGACGGGACGCTGACCCGGCTGGTGAACGCGGGTGACGCGGCGCGGGTCGGCCAGGCCGTCCGGGTGCTGGAGGCGATGGACGGGCGGCCCGCGCCCGTGCTGCTGCAGTCGCTGGCCGCCGAGGTGACCGGGGACTCGCACGCCCTTGACGGCGGGACAACCCTGTCCACCCTGGTGCTGCGCGCCCTGACGGTGCGCCTGGGCGCGCCGCGGATGCTCCGCCCCACCGCCGCCGAGGACCGGCGCGAACTGTGGGACGCGTTCGACGTGATCGTCGATGACCTGGCCAGCCGGGTGCTCGTGCTGGGCCTGCCCGCCGAGGGGGACGGGCTGGGGGAGTGGCTGAGCGCGGCCGCCGCGCGCGGCGCGCCGTTCTACGCCACGCTGCACCAGCTCGTGACGATGCCGGTCGAGACGTGGGCGCCCGTCGTGCACGTCTGCGAGAACCCCGGGGTGCTGCGCGCGGCGTGCGGGGCGCTGGGGCCATCGTCTCGGCCGCTGATCTGCACCGAGGGGCGGCCGTCGACCGCGTTCCACCGGCTGGCTTCGGCGGTGGTCGCCGGTGGCGGGGAGCTGCGCTATCACGGCGACTTCGACTG
>JAICUO010000330.1 GCA_025935815.1 Streptosporangiaceae bacterium | reverse complement strand
TAGCGGGCAGTAGGGGGCCTCAGCCGGATCCCGGAGTGATCTTGTGCACGTGCGGGCCGCCGGCGGGAACAAGCATCGTGGTCGGCGCAGGGAGGAAGGCCCATGGGTGATGAACTGTCTGTCACGGTCCGCCGCGAGCACGGCATCGTGATCGCGGAGGTCACCGGAGACATGGACCTGTCCACCGCGGCCCCGCTCCGGGAACACCTGTTCGGTCTGGCCGACAGCGGCCAGCCGGTGATCGTCGACCTTAACCGGATCACTTTCATCGACTCGGCCGGCCTCGGGGTCCTGATCGGGGTGGCCCGCCGCGCCGACGAGCACGGCGGCAGCCTGCATGCGGTCTGCTCCCGGGCGCAGACCCGCAAGCTGCTGTGGCTGACCGGGGTGGACCGCCGGATCCCGCTCACCGCCACCGTCGACGGGGCGCTGACGCTCCTGAGGGCATCTCGCGACGCCCCCGGTTAGGAGCGGCTAGCGGACTTGCCCGTGCTCAGCGGTGCAGTGACCGGGCGGCGCGGGCACGTCCAGCGTCGGGTTGCGGTCAAAGAACCCGGTCGGCCTGAGCAGGAAGCCTGTCCTGGTGACCGGCATCACCGGCCAGTCCTCGGTCCGTACGACGTGCGTCGGCCCGAAGGTGTGCCACACGACGATGTCCTGGCCGTCGATGTCCCGGTCGCCCGCGATGTACGCGGGCAGCCCGCCGCCGCCCGGGCTCTGGTTCACGAAGTCGCCGGCCGGGTACCGGTGCGCGGGGTCGTAGCGGGTCACCCACAGGGCCCGGGCGGCGAAGCTGGCTCGCTGCGCGAGCGGCGAGTCCTGGCTGGCCAGCAGGGCCGGGTTCGGCTCCGGGTGCAGCGTGAACGCGGTCGGCTTGCCGAACCGGTTCACCCGCTCGGTGCTGAGTACCCGCCAGACCCGCCCGCGGGCGGCGTCGCCGGCCCGCGCGGCCATCGCCTCCGAGGACAGCCGCGTCACCCGCTGCGCGATCGCGTTGCCGTAGGGGTTATCCGGCCCGACGGGCAGGCCGGTGACGTCGACCTCCTCGACCGCGTTCGCGAGCCCGTCCACGGACATGTCGAGCCGCGCGCTGAACAGGTGCTGGTGCACGGGGGCGCCGAGGCCGGGCGCCACCTCGGTCGAGTACGGGTGGTCACCGCCGGGATGGCCCGCGGTGAACACGATCCCGGTCATCTTGACCTCGCACTCGATCGTTCCGTCGAGGTAGAAGTACCAGTAGAAGCCGTAGTCGTAGTTGCCGACGGTGGTGAAGTACGAGACGACGAGACGGCGTTGCCGCCGGGACTGCGCCGAGCCGTTGAAGATGTCGGTGTGCTTCCACAGGATGCCGAAGTCCTCCTCGTGGATGCAGATGGCGTTGCGCACCTCGCGCGGCTCGCCGGCCTCGTCGCACACGACCGCGTCCAGGTAGGTGATCTCGCCCAGGCAGTCGCAGCCGAGCTCAAGGGAGTTGACCCACTTGCCGACCAGGTACTCGCCGGTATCGTGGTACGCCTGCCAGTAACGGAACCGCGGGTCGCCGTACGGCACCACCATCTCGGGCACCGAGGCCCGGTACATCACCGGCCGCCCGGCCAGCTCGACCTGGTGCAGGGTCAGCCCCTCGCGCGCGTCGAAGCCCACCCGCAGCGACCAGTCCTGCCAGCGCAGCAGGCTGCCCTCGACCGTGAAGCTCGGCCCCTCGGGCTGGGTGATCTCGATCGGCCGCAGCGTGGTGCGCTCGGGTCCGCGCACGGCCGGGTCGTCGTAGTCGCCGGATTCCGCCGGCACCGGCAGCTGGAAGGCGTCGATGACCCGGAGCACCTTCTTCCCGATCAGGTCGACGTGCGCGGTGACCCCGTCTACCGGGTGCGCCCAGGCCAGGTCGTGCTCGGCCGCCTGCAGGAAGGCGAGCACGCGCACCATTCGCCGCTGGTCGTCCTCGGCGGGCGCGCGGTAGGCGCCCGCCGTGATCGGCGCGATCCTTATCTTGGTCATGTCCGTCAGCCCGCGCCGGGCCAGGGCCGCCCGCCAGTCCGGGTCGGCGGCCATGATCTCCTCGACGAGGTGGTACTCGGAGTCGATGATCGGCAGCTGGCCCTCCGCGGCCGTGTCAACGGTCCGCGCGGCGACCACGCTGCCCTTGGTGAGGGACACCACCACGTCGGTGGACTCGCCGCTGTCCAGGTTGAGCAGGAAGGCCCGCAGCCGCCGGTCGGCGGGCCCGTGTTCGGCGGCCTCGTGCTTGGCCACCTCGTCCTTGGCCGGCTCCTCAAGCCCGTAGTAGGCGAACCGGACCGGGTCCGCGAGCAGCCCGGCGGCCGCCATGATCTCCCGCCCGGCGAGGTACTCACCGGCGGTCGCCGGGTCGAGCGGGTGCGGGTTGTCAGTCATCTGCGGTCTCCCCCTTTATCTACCTACATAACGCATGGTGGTGCTTCCGGCTAGTCCAGCGCCGCCGGCTTACTCGTCGGCGATGATCGAGCCGACGCGCTCGCCGAGGCCCGGGTCCCGGCGGCTCAGCCAGGCGGCGCAGGCGACGGACACGGCGATCACGCCGAGCGCGGCGTGCCACTCCCGGAGAGTTCTCACTCCCGGTACGCTCGCCATCCTTGGCAAGCGCTTTCCGGTTTTCAGTGAAATACCGAACCGGCTGGTGGCGCGCAAGGCTCAGCCCGCCGGCCTCGCGGCCGCCGGCCCCGCGGCCGGCGGGATGGGCGCGTGCTCCGCGGCCGACGGCGGGCGGGGCCGCGTGCTGTCTCGCAGCACGACCTCGCCGGGCACCGGGACGACGCGCGGCTGGGGCGCGTCGCCGCTGAGCACCAGCCGGGCGGCGATCTCGCCGAGCCGCCGCAGCGGCAGCCGCACCGTGGTGAGCGGCGGGTAGACGTCGCGCAGCGTGGGGATGTCGTCGAACCCGGCCAGCGCGACGTCACCGGGGACGTCGATGCCCGCGGCCCGCAGCCGCGCGAGGGCGCCGACCGCCATGATGTCGCTCACCGCGAACACGCAGCCGGGCAGCGGCTCGCCGGCCGCCAGGATCTCGCTCATGGCCTGGTAGCCACCGTCCCGCGACAGTTCGCCGTGCACCACCCGCGCGGGGTCAAGCGGCACCGACCAGGCGCGCAGACCGTCCCTGAACCCGTTGGTCCGGTCCTGCCCGGTCAGCAGCGAGCGCGGCCCGGCCAGCACCGCGAACCGCCGGTGGCCGAGGGCGGCGAGGGCCCTGGCCAGGGCTTCGGCGCCCGCCCGGTTCTCCGGTAGCACCGTGTCCACGCCGAGCAGGTTCTGCCCGATGCAGGCCGCGCGTCCGCCCGACCTGGTGAACGCGTCCAGTTCGGCGCGCAGCGCGTCCCTGGCGGCGGTGTTGTCCGACCGGCTGCCCACCAGCACGACGGCCCGTGCCCGCTGCGCGCGCATGAGCGCGACGTACTCGCGCTCGGCGTCCTCGTGGGCGACCGTGCTCGTCATGCACACCAGCAGCTTGCCCGCGTCAGCCACCTCGATCAGCCCGGCCGCGATGGAGGAGAAGTACGGGTCGGAGATGTCCCGCAGCGCCACGCCGATCATCGTGCTCTGGCCAGTCGCCACCGCCCGGGCCTGAAGGTTGGCCGTGTAGCCGAGCTCGGCGACCGCCTTGTTCACCCGGTCGGCCAGGTCCTTGCCGACCTTGCGCGAGCCGTCGTTCACCACCCTGGACGCGGTGGTCAGCGACACCCCGGCCCGGTCGGCGACATCCTGCAGCGTCACCTGCTGCCCATCGGGGCGTACGTCCGCCACCGGGCCTCCTCACCGCTTACGCGCCGGCTTGACCAGCCGCGCCGCCCAGCCTATTCTCGGGAAAGCCCTTTCCAGAATAAAGCCTGATCGATCCAACCCTCGCACCCGCGGAAGGCTGATCCATGGCGCGCAAGGTCATTCACGTCGCCTTGAACGGGGTCACTGGCCGGATGGGGTACCGGCAGCACCTCGTGCGGTCCCTGCTCGCCATCCGCGAGCAAGGCGGGATACCGCTCGGCGACGGGACCTCCCTGTACCCGGAGCCAGTGCTGGTCGGCCGCAGCGAGGAGCGGCTGCGCGCGATCGCCGAGCGGCACGGCCTTCCCCGGTGGACCACGAGCCTGGACGAGGTGCTCGGCGACGCCGAAGTTGGCGTCTACTTTGACACTCAGGTCACCAGCGCCCGGGAGGGCGCGGTGGCCCGTGCCATCGCGGCCGGGAAGCACGTCTACATGGAAAAGCCCGTCGCCGCCTCCGCCGAGGCCGCTTTCGCCCTGGCTGAGGCCGCGGGGGCGGCGGGCGTCACCCACGGCGTCGTCCAGGACAAGCTGTTCCTGCCCGGCATGATCAAGCTGCGCGGGCTGGTCCGCGAGGGCTTCTTCGGCCGGGTGCTCTCCGCCCGGCTCGAGTTCGGCTACTGGGTGTTCGAAGGGGATGGGTTCCCGGCGCAGCGCCCCTCCTGGAACTACCGCGCCGAAGATGGCGGCGGGATCGTCCTGGACATGTTCCCGCACTGGGCATACCTCCTGGAGGACCTGCTCGGCCCGGTCAGCGCGGTCTACGCGCGGCGCGCGACGCACCTGCCCAGGCGGTGGGACGAGGCGGGCGAGCCCTACGACGTCACCGCGGACGACGCGGCCTACGCGGTGCTTGAGTTCGCCGGCGGCGTCATCGCGTCGGCGAACTCCTCGTGGGCGGTCCGCGTCAACCGCCGCGAGCTGCTCGAGCTGCAGGTGGACGGCACCCATGGCAGCGCGGTCGCGGGCCTGCGCAACTGCGCCGTCCAGCACAAGGTGTCCACCCCGATGCCGGTCTGGAACCCCGACCTGCCTGATCCGCTGGCCTACCGGTCGATGTGGACCGACGTGCCGGACAACATGGACTACGGCAACGGATTCAAGGCTCAGTGGGAGCTGTTCCTGCGGGCCGCCGCGCGGGAGGAGCAGTTCGCGTGGGACCTGTTCGCCGGCGCCCGGGGCGTGCAGCTGGCCGAGCTGGCGATGCGGTCCTGCGCCGAAGGGCGGCGCGTGGAGATACCCGCGCCGGGAGCCTGACATGGCCGCCCGAAGCTGTCCGTGCTTGACGCATCGCGGGAGGTCGCCCTGCGCCGCCGGCTCCCGGCCGGGATCCGGCTCTACACGGGCGACGACTTCGGCTACGCCGACCTCATCAAGGGCGACGGTACTGACGGAGACAGCGTGACTGTCCTTGACCGGCTGTCGCTCAACCAGGCGACGGTCAAGCCGCTGGGCGTGCCCGAGGCCGTGGACCTGTGCGCCCGGCACGGAATTGCCGCGATCGGGCTCTGGCGCGAGCCTGTCGCCGAGCTCGGCGTCAAGGAGGCCGCCGCGGCCGTGCGGGCGGCCGGGCTGCGGGTCTCGAGCCTGTGCCGGGGCGGGTTCTTCACTCATGCCGACCGCGCCGCCCGGGCGGCGGCCATCGCGGACAACAAGGCAGCCATCGCCGAGGCGGCCGGACTCGGCGCCGGCACGCTCATCCTGGTGTCCGGCGGCCTGGTGCCGGGCAGCCGCGACATCGGCCTCGCGCGGCGGATGATCGACGACGCGATCGCCGAGCTGGTCCCGGTCGCCCAGGCGCACGGCGTGCGGCTGGGCATCGAGGCGCTGCACCCGATGTTCGCCGCCGACCGGTGCGTGATCACCCGCCTCGGGGAGGCCCTCGACCTGGCGGCCGGGTTCCCCGCGGACGCCGTCGGGGTCGTGGTGGACACCTACCACATCTGGTGGGACGCGGCGCTGGCGTCCGACATCGCGCGAGCGAAAGGGCGGATCGTCAGCTACCAGGTCTGTGACTGGATACTGCCGCTGCCCGCCGATCCCCTCCTTGGCCGCGGCCACGTCGGCGACGGGCACATCGACTTCCCTCCGATCAGCGCCGCGGTGGCCGCCGCGGGCTACGCGGGCGACATCGAGGTGGAGATCTTCAACGAGACCGTATGGGACGCCCCGCCCGACGAGACCGTGGCCACCGTCAGGAAGCGGTTCCCCCTCGCCTTCTGACCCGCCCGCGGGCGGCGAAGCGGCACGCGATGCACCGCGACGGCGAGCAGGTACGCGGCCGCGAACATTTAACGTGCAAGCGGTCGGGGTTAACCCCCGCGAGCGCATTACCCAGCGGATAGCGCCCACGATCGCGTGGCCGGCCAGCGGGGCGAGCACCTCCTCGGCCACGGGCAGGCGCGCGAGCTGCAACTCCCGTCGCGCCGGGGCCGGAAGCTCGGCTACCGCTGCCGCCGCGAGCGCCGCGTACGGCCCGCGCGCCACCAGCGGCAGCGGCGGGTCCCGCACCAGGAACCGGGCGGCCTCGCGGGCTTCCGGCGTCGCCCGCAGCTCAGGCTGGTACTCACCGAGCGCGGCGGTGAGCTCGGCTCGCGTTCGCGGCGGGCTCGGCACGCCGAGGGCGATCGCTATCCGGGCCGTGTCCGCGACGTATCCGTCGCATTCCGCGTCATCCAGTGGCAACGCACCGTAGCGCTGGTGGCAGCGCAGGAAGCTGTCAGTCTCCGCGATGTGCACCCACAGGAGCAGGTGCGGGTCATCGGCCCGGTAAGGGCGGCCGTCCGGGCTGGTGCCGACGATGTACGCGTGGACCCGGCGGACCTGGTCGACGGCCCGCTGGGCGTCGTCGGCCGCGCCGTAGGTCGTGGCCGCCAGGAAGGTGCTGGTCCGCTGGAGCCGGCCCCACGGGTCGTCGCGGTAGTCAGAGTGCTGCGCGACCGCGATCATCGCCTGCGGGTGCAGTGACTGAAGCAGCAGCGCCCGCAGCCCGCCGACGAACATCGCCGCATCCCCGTGCACCCGGCGGATGGGCCGGTCAGCGGCGAACCAGCGCGGCCCCGGCGCACTGCGGAACTTCTCCCGGTTCACCGGGCCCTCCGGGCCTGCTACCCGGGCAAACAGCGCCTCGCCGAGGCGCCGCCGCAGCGTACTCATCCGGCACCTCCCGCAACCGATCTTAGTAGGGCCACCAGCCGCATCCGGCCGGGCCGTCCCGCCGCCGGGTAAGGACAGGGCGCCAGAGCAGGGCGTCAGAACACGTGGCCCAGCAAGTCCACCTCGCCCTCGGGCCAGGCATCCTGCCCGATCTTCTTCACCATCAGGGCGCCAGTATCCTCTGCGGTCGCCACCCCCAGCGTGGCGTGCTCGTGGATCTTCAGCCAGGTACAGGGGTTCGCGGCGCGACCCCATCCGTTGCGGGTGTAAAGCCGGTCATCGTCTGCGAAGAGGATGACGAAGTCCATCCCGCAGGAACCGGCAAGCCGGGTCACTTCCGCCAGCAGCTCGCCGGCAAGGCCGCGCGACCGCTCGGATTCCCGGACGCACAGGTCGACAACGCCGAACGTGCGCAGGACATTGCCGCCGACCCTGATCACCCGCAGCTCCACGCCCATCTGGCCCACCAGTTCGCCGTCGGCCACCGCCAGGTACCGGAAATGGGGCGGGAGCTTGAAGTAAGTCCGGCTGGGATACTCCGGGAAGCACGCCTGCAGCAGCGCCTGCAACTGATGCGTGAGATCCGGGGGAATCTCCGCCTCGGCCACGCGGGAAATCGCTGCAGGCTCGCTGGCGTCACGTTTGTGGTCCACGGGCAGACCCTACCGGCCAGCCTGTTCGCCCCGGCGCCCGCGATCTAACCACGGTGAGCGGGCGTGACCCCCGGGCGGGTGGGGGCCGTTACGGGGACAGCAGCCTGGTCAGGGTGACCGGGCGCAGCCCCCGCCGGGCCAGGCCGCGCACGATCGCGGGCAGGGCGGTCACGGTGCCGGGATGCCCCAGGTGCAGGCTGATGATCGACCCTGGCTGGGTCAGGCCGAGGACGGTGGATACGATCGCGTCCGGCCCGGGATCGGTGTAGTCAAGCGAGTCCACGTCGTAGGATACGCAGGTCGGATAGCCCGCCTGGCGGGCTTCCCGCTCGATCAGCGGCGTCGGGTACTGCGTTTGGGAGGGCCGGAACCAGCGGCCGGCCGATCCGGTCAGGGCGTGCAGCTCCCGTGCGCATCCGGCGATCTCCGCGTAGGCGCCCGCGGCGTCCATCGACTTGATGTCCAGGTGATGCATGGTGTGGTTGCCCAGGTCGTGGCCACCGCGCAGGATCCGCCGCGCGATGGGCGGGTACTGCCGGAGCCAGGTCCCGACCGCGAGCACCGTGACCTGCGCTCCTGCCCGTTCTGCCTCGGCGAGCAGCGCGTCAGCCATCGATGCCGGCCCTTGCCCGTGGAATGTGAGCGCCACCTGGGACCGGTCCCGTGGCCCGTGCACGACCTCCGGGCCGAGTTGCAGGCCCGCGTCACCAGGCGGGCGCGCCGTTCGGGACGGAGCCGCGGCCGCCGACGCGGAGCCGGCGCCGCCGGGGGCCCTGCTGGCCTGGCCCGTGCAGCCCGCCAGCCCGGCTCCGGTGACCGCTGCGCCGGACAGGAGCAGGAACCTGCGCCGCTTGACAAGCACGTGCGAAACCCTACCCGGCCCCGGCCGACCTCACCGGCAAGGGCCGGGTTATCAAAAGCCGCCCCCGCGTTAGTCCAGGTAGTCACGAAGGGCCTGGGAGCGGGACGGGTGGCGGAGCTTCAGCATCGTCTTGGACTCGATCTGCCGGATCCGCTCCCGGGTGACCCCGTAGACCTTGCCGATCTCATCCAGCGTCTTAGGGTGGCCGTCGGTCAGGCCGAACCGCATCGAGACGACGCCCGCCTCGCGCTC
>JAICUO010000489.1 GCA_025935815.1 Streptosporangiaceae bacterium | reverse complement strand
TGACGGCAATCCCGGGTCCCCGCAGCGGTGAGCATCTCGGTCGCCGTCCCGCGGGCGCGGACGCGCCATCTCGGCCCGGTCAGGACCGCCGCCGAGATGGAGCGGTCGGTTCGCCGCCGGGTCTACCTGACGTGGGGCCTGCTGAGCCTGAACGTCTTGACCTTCTACCCGTCCACCTGGAGCGGGCAGCCGCTGATCCTGCCGATCCCGTCGGCCTTCGGGAAGCTGGTCACCCAGGGGGCGCTGCCCGCGGCGCTGTTCATGGCGCTGACCATCAACCGGCGCAAGCTCATCCGGCCGAGCATCTCGTGGGCGCTGTACAGCCTCATCGTCGTCGAGGTGGCGGTCACCGCGCTGCAGGCCAAGCACTTCGGCACCATCTACCGGACATTCCGGCTGACCACCTTCGTGGCCACCTTGTGGCTGCTCACGCCATGGTGGGGACGCCGGGACCTGCTGCTCATCAAGTGCCACCTCCTGGTGATGGCGATCGTCTGCGGTCAGGTGCTCCTCGGCTTCCTCGTCTCGCCGAGCCGGGCGATGGGCGGCGGGCGCCTGGGCGGTGACTTCTGGCCCACGCCGCCCACGCAGGTAGCCGAGTTCGCCGCGGTCACGATGGGGCTCGTCATCGTGTTGTGGCTGGTCCGCCAGGTATCGGGCAAGGTGACCCTGTTCACCTGCGCGGGCGCGGGGTTCATCTTGATCGAGACCCATACCCGGACGGCGCTCGTCGCCTTGTGCGCGGGGTTGCTCATCTCCGGGCTGAGCCTGATCCACGTCAACCGGCGCGTCCGCAAGACCTTCTCGTGGGCCGCCGGGACCGTCACCGTCGCGGTGCTGACGCTGTCGGGCTTCCTGACGACGTGGCTGGCGCGCGGGCAAAAGTCCGACCAGCTGACTAACCTGACCGGGCGAACCGACGTCTGGGGCGCGGTGGAGAACATGCCGCGCAACTTCTTCCAGGTCATCTTCGGGTTCGGCCTGTCCAACAAGTCCTACAACGGGCTGCCGGTGGACAGCAACTGGCTCGCCTGCTACCTGGACGAAGGGCTGGCGGGGGTCATCTTGTCCGCCATCGTGATCTTGTTCGTGCTGATCAGCGCCTGGTTCTTGCCCCGGGGAAAGAGCCGCGCCCTCGCGCTGTTCCTCGCGGTCTACGTCCTGATCGCTTCATTCACCGAGACCGGGTTCAGCGACGCGTCCACCTACCTTCTGGAGTTGGTCCTGGCGGCCTCGCTGCTCATGCCGTCGGCGGATCCCCGGGACGAGGTACGCCCTGAGGGGAGTCTGGCGTGAAGATCGTGGTCGTCCATAGCCGTTACCGCTCGGTTGCGCCCAGCGGTGAGAACCGCGTCGTGGATCAGGAAGGGGAGGCCCTCACCGCCCTCGGGCACGAGGTCACCCGGTTCGAGCGCCGCAGCGACGACATCGAGGGCTGGTCCAAGGCGCGCAAGGCGGCGCTGCCGGCCAAGGTCGTGTGGAACGGCGCCGCGCGCCGGGAGCTGCGCGCCGTCTTGCGTGAGCACCGGCCCGACGTGGTCCACCTGCACAACACCTTCCCGTTGCTTTCCGCCTCGGTGCTCTACGCCTGCCAGGACGAGTCGGTGCCGGTGGTGGCCACCATCCACAATTACAAGCTCGCCTGCGCCAGCGGGGACTTCTTCCGCGATGGATCGGTCTGCCACGACTGCTCGGGCGGCCTGCCCGGTCCCGCGCTGCGGCACGGCTGCTACCGGGGCTCGCTGCCCGCGACCGCGCCCGTCGCCCTGGCGATGACGGCGCACCGGCAGGCGTGGCGGCGGCTGGTGTCGGCCTACGCCTTCATCTCGGCGGCGCAGCGCGACCTGCTGGGCGGGGTCGGCCTGCCGCGGGAGCGGATGTTCGTCCGCCACAACCTCATCCCCGCCCGGGTCGCGGAGGGGCGCCGCCCGGCGCCTGGCGGCGCGGAGCGGCAGCCGGTCGTCATGTACGCCGGGCGCCTGGACGCCGCCAAGGGGCTGCCGGTGCTCATGGCGGGCTGGGACCGCTACCTGGCCATCGCGGCCAGCCGCGGCGGTGCTGGCCGTACCCCCGGGCTTAGCCTGCTGATCGCCGGATCCGGCCCGCTGGAGCCAGCGGTAACCGAGTGGGCGGCCACCCGGCCCTCGGTGCGGCTGGCCGGGCAGCTGGACCCGGCGGCCTGCGCCCAGGCGATGGCCAGCGCGCGCGCGGTCATCCTCCCGTCAGCCTGGGAGGAGACGTTCGGCCTGGCCGCGGTGGAGGCCATGGCGCTTGGCGTCCCGCCGGTGGCGGCGGGCCACGGCTCCTTTCCCGAGCTCATCACCGATGGCGTTGACGGCGTCCTGTTCCGCCCTCGTGACGCCGACGCGCTCGCTTCCGCGATCTCGGACGCCGACCAGTACCCGGAGCGCTACGCTGAGTGCGGTGACCGGGCGCGCAAGACCTACGAGCAGAGATTCGACCCAGCCGATAGCATGCAGCGGCTGCTTGACATTTACCAGTACGCCATTGAACACCCGGCCTTATTACCAAGCGGGGGCTATTGGGGGCGGGGGGGCGAGGGTCACTGCCATGACAGGAAATCCCATGGGACACGGGCACCGACGGCAATCACGGCCACCGGCCATGCCACCGCGGGCGGGAGCGCCGCATATCGGCCTGCGGCCGTGGGCGAAGGCGCACCCGTGGCGGCTGACGCTCATCATCATGTTCGTCATCGCGGCCACGGTGATCGGGTCGAACGGCATCAGCGACTTCGCCTCCAGCCTGGTCCACGGCAACCAGGCCGAGCAGGCGCTGTCGGCACCGCACTTCAACGTGGCGGCGCCGCCGAAGCCAGTCTGCGGCAACCCGGCCGCGCTTTCCGGCCCGAGCTCGCCGCCGGCCGGCGCGCAGACCGTCCCGGCCGGGGAGAACTCGGTCACCGACCTGCAGCGCGGCGACACCACCTACTGGTTCGCCCCCGGCGTCCACACGTTCGGCTCGGGCCGGTTCACGCAGATCATCGCCGGGCACGGGAGTGCCTATATCGGCGCCCCGGGCGCCGTCCTTGACGGGCGCCACCTGAACCAGTACGCCTTCGGCGGCTACAACTCCCGCGTCACGATCGCCTTCCTCACGATCAGGAACTTCGGCGGCTGGGGAGAGAACCAAGACCAGGGCGTGGTGAACCACAACTCCGCCAGCGGCTGGACGATCGAGCACTCCACCCTCGCCGACAACGCGGGCGCCGGCACGATGCTGGGCAGCGGGAACGTCTTGTCCTACAGCTGCCTGAAGGACAACCAGCAGTACGGGTTCAACGCCTACGCCAAGTCCGGGATATCCAACCTGGTCATCGAGCACAACGAGATCGTCGGCAACGACTCCTACAACTGGGAAGAGCACTTCAACGGCCAGGGGTGCGGGTGCACCGGCGGCGGCAAGTTCTGGAACGTCAACGGCGCCACCGTCGTGGCCAACTACGTTCATGACAACCACAGCGTCGGGCTGTGGGCCGATACCAACAACCGCTCGTTCGACGTCCGCGGGAACTACATCTCCGGTAACTATTCCGACGGCATGATCTACGAGATCAGCTACAACGCCCACATCGTGGGCAACACGTTCGTCCGCAACGCGATCGGGCAAGGCCCCAAGAACCCCGGCTTCCCGACGAGCGCCCTGTACATCTCCGAGTCCGGCGGCGACAGCCGGGTACCCGGGAAGTTCAGCGGCACGCTGGAGATCAGCCAGAACACGTTCCTCAACAACTGGAGCGGGGTGATCTTGTGGGAGAACTCCAACCGGTTCTGCAACTCCCCGGCCAACACCAGCTCCGGGTTCTGCACGCTGGTCAACCCGTCCAAGATCACCCTGAACGGGTGCAACGAGCAGAACATCGCCAACCCGCCGTACTACGACGACTGCCGGTGGAAAACGCAGAACGTCTCCGTTGACCACAACGTCTTCGACTTCTCGCCGAGCGCGGTCAGCGGGAACTGCTCGGCGGCGGTCGCCTGCGGGTTCCAGGGCGTCTTCTCGGAGTTCGGCTCCTACCCCTCGTGGAGCCCTTACCAGGGCACCACCGTGGAGCAGGCCATCACGCTGCACCAGGGCAACCGCTTCTTCGCCAACGTCTACAACGGCCCGTGGCAGTTCATGGGAACCCAGCAGGGGAACGTGATCTCCTGGCAGTCCTGGCGGGCCGGGCCCTACCGCCAGGACGGCGGCAGCAGCCTGTACATGTCGACCCCGTAGCGCTCCTGCTCCTAGGCGGCCAGCAGCGCCTTGGCCTGCTCCAGGGACGGTGCCTCCTTGTCGCGCGGCGACACGACCGAGGCGGCCAGCGGCCACGGGATGGCGAGCTCGGGATCGTTGAACGCTATGGACACGTCCTCAGCGGGGTCGTGCGGCCGGTCGATGCGGTAGGAGACGTCGGCCGGGTCGGTTAGCGCCTGGAACCCGTGCGCGCAGCCCGCGGGCACGTACAGCGTCACCTGCTCGTCGTCGCGCAGGGTAAAGCTCTCCCAGTTGCCGTAGGTGGGCGAGCCGGGGCGCAGGTCCACGATGACGTCGAAGATCGCCCCGTAGGAGCAGCGGACCAGCTTGGACTCGCCCGCCCCGCGACGGATGTGCATGCCGCGGATCACCCCGCGCACCGAGCGGGAGAGGCTGTCCTGGACAAATGCCCCCGGGTCAAGGCCCGCCGCCCGTATGATATCCGCGTCAAAGGTACGGGAAAAGAATCCCCGTTCATCGCGGTGCGGCCGCGGCCGGAACAGCAAGGCCCCGGAAACTCGCGTGACCGGCGTAACGTCCACAGCTCCCCCTTCGTCGCGCGGGCGTACTCATGCTAGTGGGCCGGGCGGTGCCTCGCTACCGCGGTGCCGGCCTGTGGGCGCCTCTGCGGCTCGTCTCCAGGGGGTATCAGGTTTCGTGCGGAAAACGTTGCGAATCCGATGTATCAGGTCTGCTCTATGGCCGATCTAGTCCTGAAAGCTTGTGCAATGTGCGTCCGCTGATCCGGAAGGCAGGAACTGGGGTTAGATGGATACGCTCGCATCGCGGGGTATGGTGCAGCGGGTTCCGGATCAGGCTCCGGATAACGCTGGGTACGACATCCTCATCCTGGATGCCGAGCACAAGCAGAGCCTGGCGGCGGCGCGTAGCCTCGGCCGGGCCGGGCTCCGGGTCGCCATGGGCGAGAGCCTGGCCCTGTACCGCGAGCGTCCTCCGCTTCCGGCGTTCTGCTCGCGCTATTGCGCCCGGGCGGTGGTCTTGCCGAGCCACGCCGACGATCTCGACGCCTACGTGGCCGCGATCTTCGACTTCGTCCGCGAGCACCCGACGTCGGTCATCCTTCCCGCCGGGGATGCCACCTGCCTGGCGCTGATGCCCCATCGGCGACAGCTGGCCGAGCTCGGGTGCGTGGTGGCCCTGCCGGGCAACGCGGCGCTGGAGATCGCCCTGGACAAGAGCCGCACCCTGGCGCTCGCCAGCGAGCTTGGCATCGCCTTCCCGCAGTCGGTGCCCATCGCCACTGTCGAGCAGTTGTCGGTCGCCATCGCCGACTTCGGGTTCCCGTTCGTGCTCAAGCCTACTGTCTCGTGGACGGCGGAACGGCGCGAGCGGGTCCTGCCGGTCGAGGTGATCGACAAGGACGAGGCGACCGAGGCGGCCCGGGACCTCCTGGCGGGCGACGCGACCGTCATCGCGCAGCAGTGGCTGCCTGGCCGCCGCGAAGGGGTGACGCTGTTCATCGCCAACGGCGAGGTCATGGCGAGCTGCGGGCACGTGGAGCACCGCACCACGCCGCCCCTGGGCGGCGCCTCGGTGATGCGCGAGAGCATCCAGACCCCGCCGGACGTCTATGACGCGGCGGTGCGGCTTGCCCTGGCCATTGGCGTCGAGGGGCTCTGCGAGGTTGAATTCCGGCGCGACGCGCAGGGCGACCCGCAGCTGATGGAGGTGAACGCGCGGATGCCGGGCGCGCTGGACACCGCGATCCGGTCGGGGGTGGATTTCCCGATGCTCATCTGGCAGCTGGCGACGGGGCTCCCGGTCAGCCGGGTCGGCAAGTACCGGGCCGGCGTGCGGACCCGGTGGCTGCACGGTGAGCTGCGCT
>JAICUO010000912.1 GCA_025935815.1 Streptosporangiaceae bacterium | reverse complement strand
GCCAGCAAGCTGGCAGGGTCATCCTCATCACCGAGCAGCTCCCGCTGCCACATCGCATAATCGGCGTACTGCGCCGGCAACGGCGCCCACCCCGGCGCCCCGCCCGCCCCCCGCGCCGCGTACGCCACCGACAAGTCCCGCGCCAGCACCCCGGTCGACCACCCGTCAGTGGCGATGTGGTGCAGCACCAGCACCAGCACGTGCACCCCGGCCGCCACCCGCAGCAGCCGCCCCCGCACCGGCACCTGCACGGCCAGGTCAAACGGCTGCGCCGCGATGCCCGCCACCGCGCCCGCGAGGTCGTCTTCACCCACCTCGGCGACCTCCAGCCGCCAGCCCAGCCCGGCCATCCCCAGCACCCGCTGGAACGGCTGCCCGTCAACCGCGGGAAACACCGTGCGCAGCACCTCATGCCGCGCGATCACGTCACCCAGCGCCGCCTCCAGCGCGGCGGCGTCCAGGTCCCCCTCCAGCCGCACCGCGACCGGGTTGTTATACAGCGCCGACGGCCCCTCCAGCTGCGCGATGAACCACAGCCGTTGCTGGGCGAATGACAGCGGCACCCGCTCCGGCCGGGGCCGGGCCGCCAGCCGTAGCCGGGCCGGCCGGGCTTCCTGGAGCCGGGCGGCGAGCCGGGCCGGGGTCGGTGCCTCGAAGACCGCCCGCACCCCCAGCTCCGCGCCGAGCACCGCCCGGACCCGGGATGCCAGCCGCACCGCCAGCAGCGAGTGGCCGCCCAGGGCGAAGAAGTCATCATCGGGCCCGGTCCGCTCCACGCCCAGGACCGCGGCGAATGCGGCGCACAGCAGTTCCTCGGCGACGGTGGCCGGCTCCCGGCCGCCGGCCGGGACCGCCGCGTAGTCCGGGGCGGGCAGCGCGGCCCGGTCCAGCTTGCCGCTGGGGGTCAGCGGCAGCGCCGCCAGCACCACCACCGCCGACGGCACCATGTACTCCGGCAGCCGGGCGGCGGCATGCTGGCGCGCCGCGGCCGCCAGGTCCTGCGTCCCGCCGCCGGCCGCCGCGGCACCGCCGGCCGGCACCACGTACCCGGTCAGGCGCTTGTCGTCGGCGTCCCCGCCGATGGCCGCCGCCGCCTGCGCCACCCCCGGGCAGCTGGCCAGCACCGCCTCGACCTCGCCCAGCTCGATCCGGAACCCGCGGACCTTGACCTGGTCATCGGCCCGCCCCGCGAACACCAGGTCCCCGCCCGGGGACCACCTCACCACGTCCCCGGTCCGGTACATCCGCTCCCCGCCCGCCCCGAACGGGCACGCCACGAACCGCTCCCCGGTCAGCGCCGGCCGGCCCAGGTAACCGCGGGCCAGGCCCGCCCCGGCCAGGTACAACTCCCCCGCCACCCCCGCCGGCACCGGGCACAGCCACTCATCCAGCACGAACGCCCGGGTATTGGCAACCGGCCGCCCGACCGGCGGCGCGTCCCGCTCCCCGCCCCCGGAAAACCAGGCGGTCGCATACACCGTCGCCTCCGTCGGCCCGTAGATATTAGCGATCCGGCACCCCGGCAGCCACGAGCGCAGCAGCTCCACGTGCTGCCTGGACACCGCCTCGCCGGCCAGCACCACCATCGCGGCGGCGCCGTCCAGGACCGGGGCCGCCCCGCCGCCGGAAGCCAGGCTGGCCACAACCGAGGGAACCCCGCTCAGCAGCGTCATCGAGTACCGCCGGGCCGCCAGCGCCAGCAGGTCGCTGACCACCTCCGCCCGCCCGCCCGCCAGCAACGGGGCGAACAGCTCGAACACCGAGACATCAAAGCTGAACGAAGTCGAGAAAAGAACCCGCGACAGCCCGCCGCCGAAGGCCGCAGCCGCCCACTGAACCAGGTTCACCACGCTGCGGTGCGACACCACCACCCCCTTCGGGGCCCCCGTCGACCCCGAGGTGTACATCACGTACGCCGGATGATCCGGCCGCGGCGGCCGGGCCCGGCCAGCCCCGGCCAGGCCAGCCCCCCCGGCCCCAGACAGCAAGGCCGCCACCGGCGGGTCATCCAGCCGCACCACGGCCAGCCCCGCCGCCTCCGCAACCCCCGCCAGCAGCCCCCCGCTGGTAACCACCGCCACCGGCGCCGCATCAGCCAGCATGAAACCCACCCGCTGAGCCGGGTACCCCGGATCGACCGGCAAGTACGCCGCCCCCGCCTTCAGCACCGCCAGCAGCGCCGTCACCAGCCCCGCCGACCGGCCCATCAGCACCGCCACCACCCGCTCAGGCCCGGCCCCCCGCGCCACCAGCAACCCCGCCAGCCGCCCCGCCCGCCGGTCAAGCTCCCCGTAACTCAGCCACGCGCCATCACAGCACACCGCGACCGCATCCGGAACCCGCGCCACCTGAACCTCAAACAACTCCGGCAACGACCCCGACGACACCGGCACCGCAGTGTCATTCCACCCGGTAACCAGCTGCGCCCGCTC
>JAICUO010000743.1 GCA_025935815.1 Streptosporangiaceae bacterium | reverse complement strand
TACGCGGTGATCCGCCGCGACCTCGACGCGGGCATGTCTGAGCGGGCGATCGAGCGCAGGCACCACGTCGGCCGCCGCACCATCATCAAGGCACTGGCCTCCGCGGAACCGTCACCCCGCAAGAAGATCCACCGCGAGCCAGCAGCGCTGGCCGGGCTGCACAGCCACATCAACGCGATGCTCGAGACCTCCACGAACATCACCACCGCCGCGATCTGGCAGAGCCTCGCCGACGACCATGGCACGACCGTCGCCTATCCGACCCTCCGCGCCTACGTCACTAGTGTCAACGGCATCTGAAAACTGACCCTCTGGCGGCTCCTGAATTTTGACCCCTCGACGGGTTGCCTGGTTACTTTGCGTTGTCCTGGTTCTGGTTAGCCGGGGTCGTGGGGCTCGCGGGTGTCGCGGAGCGGGGAACGGCGGCTGTACTGGAGTTCGGCCTGCTCGGGGCTGGTGCCCTGGGCGGTGGCGATGTCGGCCCAGCTGGCACGGTTCCTGCGGGCCTGGGTGGCGAGCTCGGGGATCATGCGCTCGGCCTGGTCGATGAGGCTGGCGAGCATGGTGATGGCGGTGAGCGGGTCGCCGAGCCACCGGCCACGGCGGTCCGCGAGCTCGCGGAGGGCGGTCTCGACCAGGTCCCAGGTGTCGTTGCCGCTGTGCGGCGGGGCCGGGGGGATAGGATCGGTCATCGGTTGTCTCCTGGATCGTGGCTGGCGGCCGGGATGCGGCCCAGGTCGCGGTTCTTGAGCCGGTAGCTGTCGCCTTTGAGGCTGATCACCTCGGCGTGGTGGACCAGGCGGTCGATCATGGCGGCGGCGACCACGTCATCGCCGAATACCTCGCCCCAGCGCCCGAACGGCTTGTTGGAGGTGACGATGAGGGAGGCGCGCTCGTACCGGGCCGAGACCATCTGGAAGAACAGGTTCGCGGCTTCGGGCTCGAACGGGATGTACCCGACTTCGTCGATGGCCAGGAGCGGGTAGCGGCCCAGGCGGAGCAGCTCGGCCTGGAGCCGGCCGGCGTGGTGGGCGTCGGCGAGCCGGGCGACCCATTCGGCGGCGGTGGCGAACAGCACCCGGTGCCCGGCCTGGCAGGCGCGGATGCCCAGCCCGATCGACAGCATCGTCTTGCCGGTGCCCGGCGGCCCGAGGAAGACGACGTTCTCCTTGGCGGTGACGAAGTCGAGCGTGCCCAGGTGCGCGATGACTTCCCGCTTCAGCGACCGCTGGTAGTCATAGTCGAAGTCTTCCAGCGCTTTCCTGGCGGGGAACCGGGCGGCGCGGATGCGTTCCTCCCCGCCGTGCGACTCGCGGGCGGAGACTTCCCGCTGCAGGCAGGCGGCCAGGAACTCCTCATGGGTCCAGGACTCGGCGCGGGCCCGCTCGGCCAGGCGGGGCACCGCGTCGCGCAGCGTGGGGGCTTTCAGCGCCCGGGTCAAGAACGCGATCTCGCCCGTGACGTCGCGCGCAGCGCTGGCGGTCTTCGCGGTCATCACGCCACCTCCTGCTGCCCGTCAGGCGCGTCGTCGAGGCCGGTGAGCCACCTGTGCCCGCGGGGGAGCTTCCCGCCCGGGACGGGGACGACCTGGCCGCCCGGGCCGGCGGCCAGCGGGTCGGCGCCGGCCGGGCCGCCGGTGCGGACCTGCAGGGCCGTGAAGATGGTCACCGGGATGCCGCGGGCCTGCCCGCAGGCCCTGACCGCGCTCCAGGGGGCGACCGCGCTGTCGTCCCGGTAGGCGTGCGTGCCGGCGATCCCGGCGAGCTGCCCGACCTGCGCGGCGCGCTCGGCGGCCGTGCCGGCCTCGGCGCTGACCTGGACGGCGATCTCGCGGCTGCTGCAGGTGACCGACAGGCCGGGCAGGCCTGACTCCTCGATGATCGCCGCGGCGGCGCGCATCGCGGCGGCAGTGACCGCGCAGTCGGTGACCGCGGGATAGCCGCTCATCACACTGCCTCCCCGGAACCGGACAGCAGGTCATAGACAGCCAGGTCACGCTGCTCGACCTCGTCGCCGCGCGGGACCGGGACCACCGCCAGCCGCCGCGCGGACCGCAGCGCCCTCGCGGTTTCCAGGTGCGCCGGATCGGTCAGGGTCTGGTGCTTAGCCCAGCACCGCTCATGATCGGCCACGACCCGCCCGTCACAGCTGACCCGGACCCTGGACAGGTCCGCAGTGACCTGGATGCGGCGGCCGATCACCGCCGGGTCGACGGAGTAGTCGTTGCCGTCCAGCCGCACGTAATAATCACGCGGCAGCCGCGCCGTCTTGTGCCACCCGGTCACCGGCGGCACCGGCGGCAGCGCGATCATCGCCGCCCGGTCCGCGCCGATCCGGTCCGCCGGGCGGCACTCCAGGCGCCGGTGCCACCGCGTGTTCGCCTTCGCGATCCACGCGCTCATCTGCGCGTTGAAATCAGCCGGCCCGGTGAACACGCGACCAGGCAGGAACGACCGCTCCAGGTAATCATGAAACCGCTCCACCAGGCCTTTCGCCTCCGGGTCGCCGGGCTGGCACACATACACCCTGGCCGCGAGCGTGCCGCGGAACGACTGGCACTCGCCGGTCAGCTTGTCCGGGTGCCTGCCGACCGCGCCCTCGCCGTCCCAGACCAGCAGCCGCGGCACCGCCCCCAGCTGGCCGATCAGCTGCCACCAGCCCGCATACAGGTCCTCGGCGTTCCGGGACGGGACCAGCACCGCGGCCGCCCACCGCGAGTAGCCCGATACCATCGTCAGCACCGGCAGCTGCTTCGCCGCCCGGACCTGCCCGAACCCGACTGGCAGCGTGATGTCGGGGAACCAGAAGTCGTCCTGGGCCAGCTCCCCGGCCGCATACGACGTGCGCGACGCCGGATCCGGCGGCAGGTACGCCGGCCGCAGCTCCGCCACCCGCGTGCGCAGCGTCCGGCCCGAATGCGGCCACCCGATCCGGTCCGCGATCACGCTGGCCGGCATCGTGGGGTACGCCATCAGCAGCTCCCGGATCCGCGGCTCGAACCCATCAGCCACCGACCCCGCCGGCTCCCGCTCGTACTTCGGCGGCCCGTCCGACCGCAGCGCCGCCCGCACCGTGTTCCGCGACACGTTCCTGATCCGCGCGATCTGCTTGATCGGCAGCCCTTCCGCGCGATGGAGCCGCCTGATCTCTGCCCAGTCTTCCACTGAAATCACCTGCTTCCTCCCTGGCTCGGTTCGAGCCAGGATTCCGGGAAGAGGGGTCAAATTTCGGTTGCCACGCTGGGGTCAGTATTCAGCTTCCGCCGACAACTAGCCGCCGGGCAGCAAAGGCGCCGGACAAAGGTTGACCCAGACCGGCCACATTGTGGCGTCGAGAGGTTTTGCGACGAGCTGAGCTGCGACCTTGTCACTTGCACAAGCTGAAGGCGCACTAGGTATCGGTCCAGCCTGCCTGGCGCAAGACCGGGCCGACGGCGAGTTGCGGTGCATCTGCCCAGGTGGCACGGGTTCCGGTAGCCGCAGCAGGACCCTGTGCCGCGCGTCCGCAGGATCAGCAACCACAGCAGCCTCTTGCGCTGAATGCCTGTATGTTGTCCCTCCGTGAGGCCGAATATGGGGCAATGAGCCTGAAAACGTGGCTGGAGGCCCGCTGGCCACCGGGGTGAAGTGG
>JAICUO010000146.1 GCA_025935815.1 Streptosporangiaceae bacterium | reverse complement strand
CGGTCGAATCGCACCTGGCCCAGGGGATCGTCGACCGGAGCGTGGCCGACCAGCAGGCCGCCGAGCGGACGGCGTGGATCACCGGGCTGCTGACCGCCGGCACCCTGCTGCTGGTGCTGCTCGCGGCCCTGCTGGTGGCGCGCTCGGTGGTGCTGCCGCTGCGGCGGCTGCGGGTCGGCGCCCTCGACGTCGCCTCGGTGACCCTGCCCGAGCGGGTCCGCGAGCTGAGCGAGAAGGCGGACCCGACCGAGAGCCTGGAGGTCGCGCCGATCAACGTGATGTCCAGCGACGAGGTCGGCCAGGTGGCCCGCGCGTTCGACCTGGTCCACCAGGAGGCGGTGCGACTGGCCGGCAACGAGGCCGTGCTGCGGGCCAGCCTGAACGCCATGTTCGTCAGCCTGTCCCGGCGCAGCCAGTCGCTGATCGAGCGGCTGTCCCGGATGATCGACGCGCTGGAGCTCAACGAGGACGACCCCGAGCGGCTGTCCAACCTGTTCTCCATGGACCACCTGGTCACCCGGATGCGCCGCAACTCCGAGAACCTGCTCGTCCTCGCCGGTCACGAGGGGGCGCGCAAGCGCACCGAGCCAGTGCTCCTCAGCGACGTCGTCCGGGCGGCCTCCTCGGAGATCGAGCAGTACGGCCGCGTGGTGCTCAGCGTGCAGTCGGGGATCGAGGTGTCCGGGGCAGCGGCCACCGACGTGGTCCACCTGCTGGCCGAGATCATCGAGAACGCCACGCTGTTCTCCCCGCGCAGCACCGAGGTGCACGTGACGGGGCAGGAAGTGGTCACCGGCGGGATCCTCATCGAGGTCACCGACTCCGGCGTCGGCATCACCGAGGCGCGGCTGGAGCAGCTCAACTGGCGGCTGGAGAACCCGCCCGTCGTCGACGTGTCGGTGTCGCGGCACATGGGGCTGTTCGCCGTATCGCACCTGGCCGCGCGGCACGGGGTGCGGGTACGGCTGCGCCCGTCGTCTCCGCGCGGGCTGACCGCCATGGTGTGGCTGCCGGAGAGCGTCGCCGCGGCGACGACCACCGGGTACGGAGAGCGGTACCGGCGGATCGCCGGGCGAGGGTACCAGCAGCCACTGGAGACAGTGGCCGCCACGGCGCGCATACCCGCGTCGGCCGGGATGCAGCCGGTCGGGGCCGGGCAGCCCAGCGCGAGGCAAGTCGGAGCGGGGTACGCGGGGGCAGCAGAAACCGGGATAACCAACGGCGCGGCGCGAACCTCCACCGGCAGCGAGCGAAACGGGAGTCCCGCGCAGGTGACATCCAACTGGTTCCGGCCACGGCGGCCGTCGGCCGCCTCGGGCCAGAGCTCCGGCGGGCAGGCACGGGCGTCCGGCCAGATGCCCCGCCAGCCCGAGGGGGCACAGTCGCCCGGGGCACAGTCGCCCGGCGGGCGGCAGCCCATCCCGCAGGCGGCCGGATGGCAGCCGAGGGGCGGGCAGCAGGGTGAGTGGCAGCCCTTCCAGCAGGCACCGGATCCCGTCCTTGGCGGCGGGACGACCACCGCGGGGCTTCCGGTGCGAGTCCCGCAGGCCAACCGCTTGCCGAACGGTGGCCGGCCGGCTTACGAGACGTATGAGGCGTATGATGCGGAAGCCGATACGGCGACCGCGACCGGGCCGCGATTGCTGGCCACGCCGGGGCCGCAAGGCCGGTCGGCTGATACTGCGCGTACCAGGCTGCGCGGATTCCAGCACGGATCCCGCCGCGCCGAGGCACGCCTGCCGCGCGATGGAGAGGGATCGGGCCGTTGAACTATTCAGACCGTCAAGACCTGGACTGGCTGGTCACCGACTTCACCACCCGCGTCGCCGACGTCGCGCACGCGGTCGTTATCTCCGCGGACGGGGTGCCACTGGCGCTGTCGGATGGCATCCCGGCCTCGCACGCCGGGCAACTCGCGGCCATCACCGCCGGGCTGACCAGCTTGATGCAGGGCGCGTCGCGGATCTTCGAGGGCGGCGAGGCCATCCAGGCACTGGTTGAGATGGACGGCGGGCTGCTGCTGGTCAAGGCGATCAGCGACGGATCCAGCCTGGCCATCCTCGCCGCGCCCGAGTGCGACACCGACCTTGTCGCCTATGAGATGACGCTGCTCGTGGAGGCGGTAGGCGAGGTCCTGACTCCCAGGGCTCGCCAAGGAATCTGACAGCGAAGTTACCGGTATTTCCGACTTAGACTCCGGTACGAGTGCCCATAAGGTGCGGATGTGATGGCGACGAACTCCTAAGAACCGGTAGAGTCGCGCCACGTTGGTTACAACTACGTGACTGGAGTCCACAAAAATGCGCGTACTCGTGCTCGGCGGCGATGGTTTCTGTGGGTGGCCCACGTCCTTGTACCTGTCCGACCGTGGTCATGACGTCACGATCTGCGACAACCTCAGCAGGCGGAAGATCGACATCGAGCTTGAGGTCGAGTCACTGACCCCGATCCGGACGATTGGCGAGCGGCTCCACACCTGGCATGAGGTCAGCGGGCGGAAGATCGGGTTCGTCAACCTCGACCTGGCCACCGAGTATGACCGGCTCGTCGCGCTGCTGCTGGAACTGCGCCCGGACGCGATCGTGCACTTCGCCGAGCAGCGGGCCGCGCCGTACTCCATGCGCTCGGCGGCGACCAAGCGCTACACGGTGGACAACAACGTCCGGGCCACGCACAACCTGCTCACCGCGCTGGTCGAGACCCGGGTTGACGCGGCGATCGCGCACCTGGGCACGATGGGCGTCTACGGGTACGGGTGGTCGGGGTCGGCGCCGATCCCGGAGGGCTACCTGACGGTGAAGGTCCCCACGCCGGACGGCGACCTGGAGCGCGAGATCCTGCACCCGGCCAACCCCGGCTCGGTGTACCACATGACGAAGACCCTGGACCAGCTGCTGTTCGCGTTCTACGCCAAGAACGACGGGCTGCGGATCACCGACCTGCACCAGGGCATCGTGTGGGGCACCCAGACCGACCAGACCGCGCGTGATGAGCGGCTCATCAACCGGTTCGACTACGACGGTGACTACGGGACCGTCTTGAACCGGTTCCTCATGCAGGCCGCCATCGGCCACCCGCTGACGGTTCACGGCACCGGCGGCCAGACCCGCGCGTTCATCCACATCAAGGACACCGTGCGGTGCGTGGAGATCGCGCTGAAGAACCCGCCCGCGGCGGGCGACAAGCCGATGGTGCTCAACCAGATGACCGAGACCCACCGGGTGATCGACCTCGCCAAGCTGATCTCCGACACCACCGGCGCGGACGTCGCCTACCTGCCGAACCCGCGCCGGGAGGCGGAGGAGAACGAGCTCATCGTCCGGAACGACCAGTTCCTCGCGCTGGGCCTCGACCCCACCACGCTCTCGCAGGGCCTGCTCGCCGAGTGCACTGACATCGCGGCCCGTTACATGCGGCGCGCCGACCTGACCAAGATCGTGTCCCGGTCGGTCTGGCGGGCGGGCATGGAGACCTCCGACGACCTCATGACCGAGTTGCCCGGCACCTGAGCCACCTGCCGTGGCTGGAGACCTTTCGGCTCCCGTCACGCGCCGGGGACCCCCGAATTGGGGGCTCGCCTCCGGGCACCCGGAGAGAGCAAGATGGTATCGATGCGGAATCCCCGAGCCACGTGAGGTAACAATGGTACCCGCCCTATCGCGGGACCTCAGCGGTCAGCGACAGCGTAGCCAGCTGCCCGCCGAGGTGACGAGCTTCATCGGCCGGAAAACTGAGCTCGCCGCCATCGTGGCGCTGCTGGACAGCTCCCGGCTGGTCACGGTCGTCGGCCCGGGCGGAGTGGGCAAGACCCGGGTCGCGCTTGGCGCGGCACGCCAGGTCGCGGACGCCTACAGCGACGGCGTCTGCCTGGTGGAGGTGGCCGGGCTGGATAATCCGGCGCTGCTGCCGGGCGCCGTGGCGGACGCTCTGCGGCTGCCCGAGGTGGATGGCGGTACTCGCGCGGAGGCGGTCTTCGGGTGCCTGCGCGACCGGCGCCTGCTGCTGATCCTGGAAACGTGCGAGCACCTCATCGACGCCTGCGCGGCGTTCGCCGAGCGGGTGATGAGCGAGGCCCCTGGAGTGACCATGCTGGCCACGAGCCGCCAGCCGCTGGACGTCGGCGGGGAGAACTCCTACCTGGTCGCCCCGCTCCCCGTGCCGGACATCGGCGAGGCGCCCGCCCCGGGCGGCCCGAGCGGGGATGCGGTCGAGCTGTTCGCGGAGCGCGCGGCGGCCGCCGTGCCCGGCTTCCGGGTCACCGCCGCCAACCGGGCCGACGTGATCCGCTTGTGCCAGCGGCTGGACGGCATCCCGCTGGCGATCGAGCTGGCCGCCGTTCGCCTGCGCGCGCTGCCGCTGCCCGAGCTGACCCGCCGGCTTGATAACCGGTTCCAGATCCTGACCAGCGGCCGGCGCGGCGGCGTGCCGCGCCACCAGACACTGCGCACCGCGACCCAGTGGAGCTATGACCTGTGCTCCCCCGCGGAGCAAGATCTCTGGGCCCGGCTGTCGGTCTTCGCCGGCGCCTTCGACCTCGCCGCCGTCTGCGCGGTGTGCCCGGACCCGGCCACGCCGCGCGAGCAGACCCTCGACGCCCTCGTGGGGCTCGTCGACAAGTCGGTAGTGCTGCGGGACGGCCGCGACGGCAGCCGGTACCGGATGCTCGACACCCTGCGTGAGTTCGGCGCCGAGCTGCTTGAGGCGACGAGTGAGGAGACCGCGGTCCTTGGCAGGCTCATCGCCCGCTACCTGCGGATGGCACGCCGTTTTGATAGGCACTTCCTGGATAACGACCAGATGGCCAGGTTCCACGAGCTGAATGCCGAGTACCCCAACATCCGGGCGGCGCTGGAGACCGCCCTCGGCGGGCGGCCAGGCCACCGTCGGCGTGACGCCGGGGACGCCGCCGAGCTCGCGACCGGGTTGCATACCTACTGGCAGATCTCGGGGCGGCTGCGGGAGGGCAGCTACTGGCTGGGCAAGGTCGCCGCCCTCGGCAGCGCATCCCCTTACCGTGCCTGGGCCCTGGCCATCCGCGGAAGGCTGGCCACGTTCGAGGGAAGGACCGCCTCCGCGCTGGCGGACATCAGGGAGGGCCTTCGGCTCGCCAGCGAGCAAGGCGATGACCTGACCGTCGCCTGCGGCTACATGTACCTGAACTTCGCGCTCGCGCTCGACGGTCAGCACGCCGGGGCGCTGGCGGCGGGCGAGGAGGCGGTGCGCCGGCTGGAGGAGCTCGGCTGCCGGATCGTGCTGATCGCCATCCAGCCGCAGCTTGCCCACATGGACTTGCTGGCCGGCGAACTCGACCGCGCGCTCAAGCGGTCCGCCGATGGGCTGCGAATGCTTGGAGAGCGCAGCACTGAGCAGTGGCTCTCCAGCTACCTGCACCTCATCGCGGGCCTGGCGTTGTTCCAGCAGCCCGGTAAGCAGGCCGAGTGCGCCGAGTCGGCCGGCAACGCCCTGCGCGCCAAGCACGCGCTGGGCGACGTGGTCGGCATCGCGTACGCGCTGGAGCTGTACGGATGGCTCGCCGCCCGCGACGGCAGGCACGAGCGGGCAGCGTGGCTGCTCGGCGCGGCCGAGCCGCTGTGGACGCGAGCCGGGAACAGGCTCAGCAACACCGGCGTGCTGGAGGGATTCCACCAGGAGGCTGAGCGGGCGGCCCGTCGCGCGCTCGGCGATCGGCGTTACGCCGCGCTCGCCGCCGCGGGCGGGCAGCGGCCACTTGACATGGTCGTCGAGCACGCGATCGCCAACGCTGACGCCCCGGGCGGGCAGGACGCCGGCCCGCGCGCGGGCATCGGGGCGTTGCCCGCGGGCGGCGGGCTGACGAACCGGGAGCGGGAGATCGCCGCCCTGGTCGCCAACGGGATGTCCAACCGGGAGATCGGCAGCAGGCTGTTCATCTCCAAGCGGACGGTTGACGCGCACGTCGAGCACATCTTCGCCAAGCTCGGCATATCGTCGCGCGTCCAGCTCACCGTGTGGCTGCGCGATCAGCACGCCGGCCAGGTCCCGGCGACCGGGCAGGCAGGTCCCGCCAACGGTGCCTAGCTGACGGCGGGCAGGCGCCGTAGTAACCTGACGTGAGTCCCCGACGACGTGAGGATCCCATGACCCTCGTCCAGGCGAAGCGATGCCGCGGCGTGCTGCCCGCGGAGGTAACGGGCTTCGTCGGCCGGGAAAGCGAGCTCGCTCAGCTTGCCGAGCTACTGCACGCCAGTTCTTCTCCCGCGACTGCCAAGGACCGGGCCGGCCACGATCGCCCCCGGCTGGTCACGGTCACCGGCCTGGGCGGGGTTGGCAAGACACGGCTGGCGCTGCGCGCGGCCGCGCGAGCCGGGCGCTGGTACTCCGACGGGACGTACTTCGCCGACCTGGCCACGGTAACTACCGCGCCGTCGCTGGCCGCCGCCGTCGCCGAAGCCCTGAACCATGACGCGGGCGGCACTGACGCGGGCGGCGACCTCGCCACCGTCCTCGCGCGCCTGCGTGAGCGCAGGGTACTGCTCGTCCTGGACACGTGCGAGCACCTTATCGACGCCTGCGCCCAGCTCACCGCGACCCTGCTGCGCGGCACCGCGGGCGTGACCGTGCTGGCCACCAGCCGGCAGCCGCTGGACGTGCCGGGCGAGCACATCCTGTTGCTGCCGCCGCTCCCGGTCCCCGATCACGGCGCCCGGGAAACCGCTGGCAGCGCGGTCGAGCTCTTCAGCCAGCGGGCCGCGAGCGTCGTCGCCGACTTCACGATGACCGAGGAACTGCTCCCGGACGTGATCGCGCTGTGCCAGCGGCTGGACGGCATCCCGCTGGCGATCGAGCTGGCCGCGCTGCGGCTGCGCGCCCTCCCGCTGTCGGAGATGAGCCGGATGGCCCGCGCGCACGACGGCCAGTCCCGCGTGCTGACGGGGGCCAGGCGCACCGTGGTGGCGCGCCACCAGAGCGTGCCGCGGTCGATCGAGTGGAGCCTCGACCTGTGCAGCCGGGCGGAGCGCGCGGCCTGGGCACGGTTGTCGGTCTTCGCCGGGGGCTTCGACCTGGCGGCCGCCGAGGCAGTGTGCGCGGATGAGGGGCTGCCGGCGGACCAGGTGACGCAGGCCGTCATCGGGCTGATCGACAAGTCGGTGCTGCTGCGCGAGGCGCCGGCCCAGCCCAGCAGGTACCGGCTCCCCGGCGCGCTGCGCCAGGCCGGCGCCGAACTCCTCGCCGGCACCCCGGACGGCGGCGCCGCCGTCCGGGCGCGTCACCTCGGCCACTGGACGCGGGCCGCCGAGCAGTTCGCCAGCCACCTCATGGATGACCAGCTGCGCCAGTACCAGGCGATGCGCCGTGAGCACGCCAACCTCCACGCCGCCCTCGAGCATTCGCTGACGCTCCCGGCCGCCGACCAGTCAGCCGCCCGGCTCGGCTGCGCGCTGTTCATGTACTGGGTGATCCGCGGAGAGCTCCGGGAGGGCCGGGCCTGGCTGAACCGGATCGTGGACCGCTACCCCGGTTCGGCTCCCCAGCGAGCCCGGCCGCTGGCCGCGCGGGCGTTCCTGACCGCCATGGCGGGTGACTTGCCGGCCGCCCGGGCTGACGCGGAGGCCAGCCTCGCGCTGGCCGCCCAGGCCGGTGACCTCGCTGCCCGCGCGCGCGGCTACGTCGCGCTGCACCGGGTCCAGTGCTGGACCGGGGACCTCGCCGCCTCCACCGTCACGGCGAGCCTCGCGATCCCGGTCATTGAGCAGGCCGGAGACCTGCTCGGGCTGGCTCAGGTCGACATCCAGTCGAGCCTGGCGTACCTGGCCACCGACCCTCAGGCCTGCATCGACATAGCCACCCGGGGGCTGCGCCGCTTGCCCGCTGACGAGCTGTGGGCGACCAGCTACCTGCTCGGGCAACTGGTCATGGCCCGGTTCCGCGTGGGTGACTATGCGGCCGCGACCGAGTCCGCGACCAAGGCCCTGACGATGAAGATCCAGCTCGGCGACACCGTGGGCATCGCCCATGGCCTTCGGGTGCTCGGGTTCCTGGCCGGCGTCCAGGGCCGCTACGAGCGGGCCGCGGTGCTGCTGGGCGCCGCTCCCACGCTATGGGAGCACGTCGGCTACCACTACACGGGCGTCCCCCTGCTGGAGGAGCTGCATCGCAGGACCGCCCAGGCCGCGATCGACAGCCTCGGCGAGGCCAGGTACGCGCGGCTGCGGGAGGCCGGCGCGGGGCAGCCGCTGGATGAGGTCATCGCGCTCGCGCTCGGCTCCGCCAGCCAGCCCGGCCCTGAGCTGGTGCCGGGCACGGCCACCGCGCCCCCGTCGGGGGCGCCCTCCGCGTCCAGCGCCGCCCTCCCGGCGACCGGCCCGCTCACCGGCCGGGAGGTCCAGATCGCCCAGCTGGTCGCCAACGGCCTGACGAACAAGGAGATCGCCCGGCGCATGGCCGTCTCCAAGCGCACGGTCGACGCGCACGTCGACCACATCTTCGCCAAGCTCGGCATATCGTCGCGGGTCCAGCTCACCTTGTGGCTGCGGGACCGGATTCCGCGCGCGCGGACAGTCCAGGACCGGGGCCGCCGGCTCACGTAGCCGCTAGCCGGCGACGCCGGGCCTACAGGTTGCCGCGGCGCTCTTGCTCCCGCTCGATCGCCTCGAACAGCGCCTTGAAGTTGCCCTTGCCGAAGCCTAGCGAGCCGTGGCGCTCGATGAGCTCGAAGAACACCGTCGGCCGGTCACCGACCGGCTTGGTGAAGATCTGCAGCAGGTACCCGTCCTCGTCACGGTCCACCAGGATGCCCCGCGACGCCAGCTCTTCCACCGGGACCCGGACGGCGCCGATGCGCGAGCGCAGCACCGGGTCAGTGTAGTAGGAGTCGGGGGTGGCCAGGAACTCCACGCCGCGCCCGCGCAGCGTGTCGACCGCCGCGCAGATGTCCGGCGTGGCCAGCGCCAGGTGCTGCACGCCCGGCCCGCGGTAGAACTCCAGGTACTCATCGATCTGTGACCGGCGCTGCCCGGTGGCTGGCTCGTTGAGCGGGAACTTCACCCGGTGGTCGCCGCTGGCGACGACCTTGCTCATCAGCGCGGAGTACCTGGTGGCGATGTCGTCCCCGATGAACTCGGCCATGTTGGTGAAGCCCATGACCCGGCGGTAGAAGCCGACCCACTGGTCCATGGCGCCAAGCTCGACGTTGCCGACCACGTGGTCAAGCGCCACGAACACCGGCGCGCTGGACCCGGGCGACGTCCGCCGCGCGTACCCGGGCAGGTAGGCGCCCCCGTACCGGGACCGGTCGACCAGCGTGTGCACGGTGTCGCCATAAGCGGCGATGGCGGCCAGCCGCACCGTCCCGTCGGGGTCGGACTCATCGTGGGGCTCGTCCACGATCCGCGCGCCCGCCGCGCGCGCGTGCGCGACGCACTTGTCGACGTCGGGCACCTCCAGCGCGACGTCGGCGACGCCGTCGCCATGGCGCCGGTGGTGGTCGGCCAGCGGGCTCAGCGGGTCAGCGGCGCCCTTGACCACGAACCGCACCGCGCCCGCGCGCAGCACGTAGGCGTGATGGTCGCGGTTGCCCGTGGACGGCCCGGAGTAGGCCTCCAGCGTCATCCCGAACACGAGCCGGAACCACTGCGCGGACTGGGTCGCGTTGCCCGACACCCACACGATGGCGTCCCACCCGGTCACCGGGAACGGGTCCCGGCGCGAGTCATGCTCGACGATCCCGGTCAGCTCGTCGGGGCTAAGAGTCAAACCACTGACAGTCATCCCCCCACTCAACGCCTCCGGTGCTCCGCGTGGCAACCTCAGCTGAATCGCCTAGCCAGGCATGACATTATGCTGAGCAACTACGCTACTTAGCTATGCAGATTGCCTAGCTAAAGCCGCGCTCGGCGTCCACGGGCCTCGTGGGTTGCCAGCGCGGCGGTTGGAGGCATCATGGCGGAGCTCGACTCCCTTGACCTGGCGCTGCTGACGGCGCTTCGCGAGCACCCGCGGGCGGGCGCGCTCCAGCTGTCGCGGGTCACCGGCGTCGCCCGGGCCACGGTCCAGGCGCGGCTGGACCGGATGGAGAAGTCGGGGGTGATCACCGGGTACGGGCCGGACCTGGACGTCGCCGCGGCCGGGTACGGCGTGCGCGCGTTCGTCACGCTGGAGATCGCGCAGGGGGCGCTGGACCGGGTCGCGGCCGACCTGGCCGCCATCCCCGGCGTCCTCGAGGCGCACGCGATCACCGGCGCCGCCGACGTGGTGTGCATGGTCGCGGCGATGAGCCACGCGGACCTGCAGCAGACGCTGCTGCGGATCGACTCCTCCGCCTCGGTCGCCCGGTCAATCAGCGCGATCGTGCTGTCAACGGTGATCGGCCGCCGCGACCTGCCGCTGCTGACCTCCCGCCCGGCCCCGCCGGTCCGCCGCTCCCCCGCCTACTCCGTCTCCCCCGCGCCCTCCGCCTCCCCCCGCTAGGGCGCCGGCCAAGCCGCGCCCCGCCTCCCGGGCACCATAGCCGCGACCACCTCACTCCACTCCTCGTCCCTCAGTCGCTCCGCTCCGTCCATGGGCGGGCAGGCACCTTTCCGGCTCGCCCGCCCGAACGCGACGTTGCGCCGCCATTCGGACCACCGCCCCACCCGTCCCATTATCCCCAGCGCTCACCACGCGGACGTGATCGCCCGCGAGTGCCGTGAGTTATGCCGCGATTCGCGGCATAACTGACGGCACTCAGCCGTCGAGGGCGCTGCCGAGGCGTCACGCGGTGCGGGTTGCCCCAACTCCAAGCGCGCCGGCCGTTGATGCTGTCGCCTGTGTGACCAGTGGGACGTCAAGGAGGCGCGATCATGGCACGGGGCGGCCGGCGTTGGCGGCTAGCGTGCCCAGCAGGGCGCACAGGTGATTCACGTCGGCGTCGGACAGGCCCGCTCGGAGCCTGGCGTCGAAGGCGATGGCCGCCTCGCGCAGGCGCAGGAACGCCGCCTCGCCCGCGTCGCTCAGCGCCACGACCTGGACCCGCCGGTTGCCGGCCACCCGTGACCGGGTGATTAGCCCGCGCTCCTCCAGGGCGTTGAGGTGATGGGTCAGCGTGGCTTCCTTGATGCCCACCTTCTCGGCCAGGTCCTTCTGGGTGGCTGGCTTGTGAATCACCAGGTTGAGCAGGATCAGCCAGGTCGGCAGCGTGCCATCCGCTGCGGCCAGCGCCTCGTCGAAGGCGCGCTCAACGGCCCGGGCGGCCTGGTTTAGTCGCAGGCCGATCGGCACCCGGAACCCCTCGGGAAACGCTGGCGGCATGCACGTGAGCCTAACACACGATATCGCTATCGAAGTATTTGACATCTAACTCTTAGATATCTAATGTTTAAGCAGCCGACCCGCGTAACCGCGGACGAGGATGCGAGCGAGAGGACCAGTGATGACGAGTAGCCAATCGCCAGTAGCCGGGCGGACGGGGCGCCCAGCTCTCCAGGCACGCATCATGCGCGCGGTCAACGTGCCCATGCGGGCGATGCTCAGCCTGCCGTTCCCAACGCCCCTGAGCCGCAACCTGATGCTGCTCCACTACACCGGGCGCAAGTCCGGGAACGCCTACCGGCAGCCGGTGAGCTACGCCCGCGACCGCAGCGACGTCGGCGCGGGCACGGTGCTGCTGACCCCCGGCGGCGGCAAGTGGACGCTGAGCCTGGCCGGCGGCAGGCCGGTGCGGCTGCGGCTGCGCGGCCGCGAGGTACCCGCCCGCCCGGAGCTGATCACCGACGCCAGTGAGGTGGACCGGCTGTTCGGGGTGATCGCGCGAGAGAACCCGCAGGCGGCGAGATTCGTGCCGATCCCCCGCGGCGCCGATGGCCACTTCGACCCGCAGGCCCTGGACGTCGCGCTGCGGCACGGCTTCTGCATCGTCCGCTGGCACGTGAATGAGCGCCCGCCCGCGGGTCAGGCCGCCAGCCCGGGCGGTACCGTCGGGCCATGAGCCACCCGGAGTTTCACCGCGACCGCCGGGAGCACGGCAACTCGGTACGAGTGAGCGCTCAGCGCGTCTTCGCCGCCTGACGCCTGATGACTGCTACCCATAACTACGACACTGTGTAGTAGATCACAGGGGGCAGCGCTGCACGGCCGAAGTAGGCGGGGCATAGGCTGACAGGCGTGGGAATAGAGCAGCACTACCTGTTCGAAGCGCGCCAGATGCAAGCGCTCTCCCTCGCGGTTCACATCCCGCTCGTATGCTTCGGCATCGCGTTCCCCGTCCTGGTCCTGTTCGCCGAGTACCGTTACCTGCGCACCGGCGATGACCTCTACCGCGTCCTGGCCAGGCGCTGGTCGCGCATCATGCTCGCGCTGTTCGCGGTGGGCGTGGTCACCGGAACGATCTTGTCCTTCGAGCTCGGCACGCTGTGGCCGCAGTGGATTGCCGACTTCGGGAACGTCTTCGGCCTCGGCTTCACGCTGGAGGGCTTCTCATTCTTCATCGAGGCCATCTTCATCGGCATCTACGCCTACGGCTGGGAGCGGCTGTCGCCCCGCCTGCACTTCACCTGCGGGATCCCCGTCGCGGTCGCCGGAGTCGCGGGCTCACTGTTCGTCATCTCGGTCAACGGCTGGATGAACCACCCGTCCGGCTTCACCGTGCGCGATGGCCGGGCGGTCGACGTGCACCCGTGGCAGGCCCTGTTCGGCAACCCGCTGTTTTGGAGCGAGTACGTCCACATGTACTTCGCCGCGTTCATCGTGTGCGGGTTCTTGCTGGCCGCCGCGTACGCCTGGGCGTTCCTGCGCGGCCGCCGCGGCCGCTATGAGCGCACCGCGCTGTCGATCACGCTCGGCGCCGCGTCGGTGGCGGCGCCCCTGCAGGTGGTCGTCGGCGACTGGGCGGCCCGCGACGTCGCCATCTACCAGCCGGTCAAGCTCGCGGCCATGGAGGGCCTGGCCACCACCACGAGGGGCGCCGCCGAGCACCTGCTCGGGTGGTACGACGGGCACGCGGTGGTATGGGGCGTGGAGATCCCCCGGCTGCTGTCCCTGCTGGCCGACCACAACCCGAACGCGGTGGTGCGCGGCCTGGACATCGTCTCGCTGGCCGACCAGCCGCCGGTGAACGTGGTGCGCCTGGCGTTCCAGGCGATGGTCGGCATCGGCACGCTGCTGGCCGTCATCGCCCTGGTGTACCTGTTCCTGCGCCTGCGCCGCCGCGGCCTGCCCCGCTGGCTGCTCGCGGCGGTGGTCGCGGCCGGCCCGCTGTCGGTGGTCGCCCTCATCGCGGGGTGGATCACCACCGAGGTCGGCCGGCAGCCATGGATCGTCTACGACGTGATGCGCGTGTCGGACGCCGTGACCGGCGCGAGCGGCATCCCGGCCGGCTACGGGACCCTGGCCGTCGTTTACCTCATCCTCGCCGCACTGGTGGTCACCATCTTGCGCCGCCTCGCCCGGGTCCCGCTGCCCGCGATAGCGCAAGGCGAGGGAGGACCAGGTGGTGACTTACGTCCCCGTCGCGCTCATCCTCGCCGGGATGGCCGCTTACACCGTGCTGGCGGGCGCGGACTTCGGCGCCGGCCTGTGGATGCTGCTGGCGGCGGGGCCGCACGCGCCGCAGACGCGCGCCCACGCCCGGCACGCGATGGGGCCGGTCTGGGAAGCCAACCACGTCTGGCTGATCTTTGTGCTGGTGCTGTGCTGGACGGCCTACCCGGTCGCGTTCGGGTCGATCACGTCCACGCTGCCCATCCCGCTGACGGCCGCCGCGGTCGGGATCATCTTCCGGGGCTCCGCCTACGCGCTGCGGGGTCAGGGCTCATCCCGCTTCGCGGAGAACCTGCTCGCGCTGTCGTCGGTCGTGACCCCGTTCTTCCTCGCCACGGTGATCGGCGCGATCGCCATTGGCCGGGTCCCGGTCGGGAATGCCCGCGGCGACATCATCACGTCCTGGCTCAACCTTCCCTGCGTCCTGGTCGCCGTGCTCGCGGTGGCGTTCTCCGGGTACCTCGCCGCGGTCTACCTGGCCGCCGACGCGGTTCGCGTCGGATCCCCG
>JAICUO010000895.1 GCA_025935815.1 Streptosporangiaceae bacterium | reverse complement strand
GGGCACGTTGTCGTTCGCCGAGCAGTTTCTGACCGAGCACGGTCGCCAGGAGGGCGAGCTGGCCGGCCGCCGCCTGGGCCCGGACGAGCCATTCGTGGTCCTGTTCACCTCCGGGACGACCGGCACGACCAAAGCGCCCGTGCACAGCCAGAACACCCTGTACGCCGAGATCCGCGGATACGCGGGGGCGCTCGGCTTCGACCAGACGCTGGTCAACACCACGGCACACAGCAACATGTACCGCGCGGGGCTGGTGACCCGGTTGCTGACCTCGCTGGTTCTCGGCGGCACCGCTGTCTGCCTGGACACCTGGGATCCGGCAGCAAGCCTTGAGCTGATCGCGCAGCACGGCGTCACCACCTTCTACGGCTCACCGCACTTCGTGCGTGAACTGCTGGCCGCCGCCTGCTCTCGCCCGCCGCGGGCCACCCGCCTCGCCAGCATCGTCTCCGGTTCAGCGCCGGTGCCACCGCAACTCCTCGACGAGGTCCGGGCCGCGCTCGGCGTGCGGATGTTCTCGCTATGGGGCATGACCGAGAACGGGGCGGTCACGTGTACCCGGCCGAGCGATCCCGAAGACTGGCCGACGCGCAGTGATGGACGGCCCACCGGGGGGATGGAGATCCGCATCGACCCGGTGGATGGCCTGGACGAGGGGGCGGGTGCGCTGTGGGTCCGCGGTCCGGCCCAGTGCCTCGGCTACTACAAGCAGGACGACATCTACGCCGCCGAACTCGACGCGGACGGCTGGTTCAATACCGGCGACCTGGTCCACGACGACGGGCGGGGTGGTATCCGCATGATCGGCCGGACCAAGGACATCATCATCTACCAGAGCGCGAACGTGCCGGTCGCCGAGATTGAGGCAGCGCTCGGAAAGCACCCGAAGGTGGCGGACGTCGCGCTTATCGGCATTCCAGATCTGGCGACGGATGAACGGATCTGCGCGGTCGTGACGGCCGCGGTCGGATCCCCGCCGACGCTCGCGGAACTGAGGGACTTCCTGCGCGATGCCGGGATCAGCGAATGGTACTGGCCGGGGCAGGTAGAGGTGCTCGATGACATGCCGCGGACGCCAATGGGAAAGATTCGCAAGGCAGATCTCAGGAAGCGCTACGCGGCGCCCTGACCTTACCGCCTTCACAGGGATGCAATTATGATCGGAGGCCTCCTGTCTCCACACGACCGCTGGCGGGGCTATGGGTACGGTGTCGGTCAACGCCGACCGTTATGCGTCACTTGAGTACCAGGGCATCTACCTGCGCAATGAGTGGGGTGACGTCCTCTTCCCTGACCTGCGCCCCGACGGCGCCCAAGCCGCGGCGGAAGGGGAGCCCCTGAAACCGGACGAACTCATCGGCGATGGCCGGCCAGGGCGCTTCTACCAGCGGACCGCGGCCATCACGGCCACCTGGGCCGCGGGCCTGGGCATCTCCGCACGCCGGGTCTGTGACGTCGGTGGCAGCACCGGCCGCCTGCTGCACGAGCTGGCCAAGCGCCTGCCCGACGCGGAAGAACTGGTGCTGGCCGAGCCGTCGGCCGCCTTCTGCTCGTGGGCCAGGCGCCTGCTGCTTGGTGAAGATTTCGACCGGTGGGTGCCCATGCCTGGCCCTACCTTGCGGGCCGACCATCGGCGGGTCGAACCCACCTGGCTGCCCAAGTCGATACCGCAAGCGCTCGTCTACCAAGTCACCGCGTCGGATATACCCAGGCCCGAAGGCTACTTCGACGTTGTGACGTGCGCGAACGTCCTCGATCGGGTGGACGACCCCGTGGCGTTCGCGGGCGAGGTGACACGCCTGCTGCGGCAGGGTGGTCTCCTGGTCATCGCAAGCCCGATGCATTTCGACGAGCATTACACCAGCCGGGACAGGTGGATTGGTGACGTGCGTGAGGTCCTCGATCCCGTTCACTGGCGCGTGGACGACCGTGAGGTAGACGTGCGCTACGAGGTCTGGCAGGCGCGGCGCCGGATCATCTCCTATCTCAGCCAGGTAGTGGGGGCGGTCAAACGACCTGAATCCTGCTTATCACGATGCCAGGCGCGGGTTATCTCCGGGGAGCCAGGCAAGCGGCACGGATCGGCTTGCTGCCGGCTAGCACCGCGATCAGGCTGAGCAGTCCCGCGCAAACCGGTACCACGAAAGCATAATCCGCCCCGAGCGGCGCGATTGTGGCGCCGGCCAGGAAGCTGCCCGCGGTCATGCCGAATGCGATCGCCGTCGTGTCCCAGGAGATCGTCTGGGTCAGCAGAGCTGGCGGCACCACACGCTGCATGACCTCCATCGCGGTAACCGTCGCCGGTGCCATCGCCACACCGGCGAGCGGTAGCAGGCCGATGAGGGAGAACAGCCCGCGGGCGGCGAGCAGCGGAATTCCACCTGCCGCGAACAGCGTGACGCTGACGACCAGCCGGCGATGCAGCGGCATCTGCTCTTTGAGCGCACCGTAACCGAGTCCGGCGATCAGGCTGGTCACACCGTATAGTCCGAGAAATAGGCCGCTGAACGCGCGGCCGTGGTGGGCGGTCGCGAACGCGATGAGCG
>JAICUO010000718.1 GCA_025935815.1 Streptosporangiaceae bacterium | reverse complement strand
TGAACGAGCCTCCGGACCACACGGAGGTGTTCAGCGCGGCGAACTTGTTGTCGCCGGCCGGGATGACAGAGCCGTAGTACTCGCGGAACAGGTCCGGGTGCTCCTTCAGCGCGGTGTCGGTGTCGAGGAAGATGACGCCCTTCTCCTCAAGGTCCTCGCGGATCTTGTGGTAGACGACCTCCGACTCGTACTGCGCGGCGACGCCGGCGATGAGGCGCTGCTTTTCCGCCTCCGGGATGCCGAGCTTGTCGTAGGTGTTCTTGATGTCGGCGGGCAGGTCGTCCCAGGACTCCGCCTGCTTCTCCGTCGACCGGACGAAGTACTTGATGTTGTCGAAGTCGATGCCGCTGAGGTCAGAGCCCCAGGATGGCATCGGCTTGCGGCCGAAGTACTTCAGGCCCTTGAGCCGCAGGTCCAGCATCCACTCGGGCTCGTTCTTGCGGGCCGAGATGTCACGGACTACCTCTTCGGACAGCCCGCGCCGGGCCGAAGCGCCGGCCACGTCAGGATCGGCCCAGCCGAACTTGTACGTGCCCAGCCCCTCGAGCTGGTCATTCGCGGTGGTCGTCATATGGAGAGCCCTCCGGACTCCGTAGTGTTGTTGTCTTCCTGCCGGCAGGCGCCGCTGGCAGTACTGCCAGCTCTGCCGGATGTGGCGGTAACGTGCGTCGTGCAAACCCCGTCGCCGTGCGCGATCGTCGCCAGGCGCTGCACCGGCGTGCCGAGCAGCCGCCCGAAGGCCTCCGTCTCGGCCTCGCACAGCTGCGGGAACTCGGCCGCGACGTGCGCGACCGGGCAGTGGTGCTGGCAGATCTGCTCGCCAGCCGCCATCCCGGTGGCCGTGCCGACTACCGGCGCGGGCCGGACCGAGGCGGCGTAGCCATCGGCGTTCAGCGCCTCCGACAGCGCCTGCACCCGCTGCGGCAGCTCGCCCTGGGCCACGACGGGTGCGTACCGCCGCTCCAGTTCGGCGACCTGCTGCCGGGCGAAGTCGCCGACGGCCTGCTGCCCCATCCGCTCGGCGACAAACCGCAGCGCGCTGCTGGCCAGCCCGTCGTAAGCGTGCTCGAAGGCGCTGCGCCCCGCGTCGGTGATGACGAAGAGCTTGGCCGGCCGGCCGCGTCCCCGGTTCCCGTAGGTCCGTGCGGTCCGCGTCTCGACCATGCCCTCGGCTATGAGGTTGTCCAGGTGCCGGCGGATGGCCGCGGGGGTCAGCCCGAGCCTGCCGCCGAGCGTGGCCGCAGTCGAGGGGCCAAGCTCCAAGATGAGCCGGGCGACCTGGCCGCGGGTACTCGCGGGGACGCCATGACCGCTGGCGTCAGCAGGCGCGGTACCAGCGGGTACCGTGCCTGCAGGCGTAGGGGCGCTCGCCCCTTGCTCTGTCCCCACGGTTTTCACAACGCCAGCATGCCCTAAATCGTTACCGCGTAGCAAGTTTTTCCCAACACCCGCGTGACGTAAATCACTGTGCTTAGCTGGGGGGGCGCAAACCAGCCCCCCAGACCCCCGGACCCTCGCACGTGGCTGGCGTCCGCGTCGGGTCATCCAGGCGCCATCCGCGAACCCTCGCCGCCCTTCACGGCCATTGTCATCGCGAAGACTTTGCTGGTCCCGAATACTTTTTATAGCTATACGATGAAAACTCTTCCTAGGTCGAAAACTCTTCGGGGTAAGTTCCGGCGGGTGGCTGCCTGGACTCGGGCGACCAGGGCGGCTGTCGTTCTTCGAAGATGGCGCCCCTACTTGAAGAAGGCACCGCATCGCCAACTACCCGGCGTAGGGCCGACGCCGCGGCCGGCCGCCCTTACGGGCATGGTCGACCCGTCACGAGCATCATCTCGTGACCTAAGCAGCCGGGATGACCACGGAACGCTGACGTGCGACTTTACATTTTCGACATGGGTCGCGCAGAAATAGGCACTAATTATGGGCAACTCCTATCTTTACGAGAGAAACCACACAAGTTACTGTCGCGTAGTCAGCATTCGCATCCGTCGCGTTAGCCGTTACAGCGGGTAACCCCCGCCGCGCGGCACCCCCCGCCGAATCGCCCGGGACCGCCGCTCCCGAGCAGGGCGCGCAGCTTTCTCACCCCGCAAGGAGCACCCGCATGCTTAGACGAATGTGCGTTTCCCTCACCGCACTGGCTATCGCCGCCGCCCCAGCGCTGACCCTGCTGGCGACGTCGGGCACCGCTTCGGCCGCGCCGGCGGCGCACGTGGCGGTCGCGCACGGCGCGATCCGCAACGGCGGCGTTGACGTCCACGCCGCGACGCCGGGCAGCAAGCCACTGCGAACGCACGGCGGCGTCTTCAACGCCTCCACCACGAGCACGAACTGGTCCGGGTACGCCGCCCACGGCGGCACCTACACGACGGTCTCGGCCACGTGGGTACAGCCGACCGGCTCGTGCACGTCCGCCACCCGGTACTCCAGCTTCTGGGTCGGCCTGGACGGGTACACCAGCAACTCGGTCGAGCAGACCGGCACGGACACCGACTGCTCGGGCGGCAGGCCGGTGTACTACGGCTGGTACGAGATGTACCCGAACCCGTCCTTCAGCTTCGGCTCGACCATCCACGCCGGCGACACCATCTCCGCGTCGGTCACCTTCTCCGGCACCAGCTCCTACACGCTCAAGCTGTCCGATGTGACCAGGGGCTGGACCTCTACCACGACCAAGAGCCTGTCCGGGGCGCCGCGCTCCTCCGCCGAGGTCATCATCGAGGCGCCCTGCTGCACCGGCAGCGGCGGCATCTTGCCGCTGGCCAACTTCGGCACCGTGCACCTCAGCAATTCGCTTGTCAACGGCTCCTCCATCGGCAGTTTCAGCCCCGACCAGATCACCATGATCAACAACAGCGGCGCGGACAAGGACACCGTCTCGGCGCTATCCGGCGGGACCAGTTTCTCCGCCACCTGGATCAGGGCCAGCTAGCGAGTTCCCGCTAATAAGCCGCGGTGGCCGGCACCCTTGCGGCGGGGGGCCGGCCACCGTTGGGATCCCACGGGAATACCTGAACCTTCAAGGCGAATGACGCGTCTACAGTGGTGAAGAACGCTACGCTTTGTGCGCCACGCTGCACTCGATCTTGAGGCCCCGGCTGACGCATGATGGCGATCTCCGGGGGGAGGAAACGTAGTCATGGCTTCGCCACGACCCGATGTCGCCGACTTGCTCGACGTTCCCGTCGCCGTGGGCGGCACAGTGATCGCGATCAGCGACCTGCACCTGCCGCCCGAACGCACCACCGTCTCCGGGCGCTGCGCCCAGATGCTCTCCACCCGGCTAGCCGCGCAGGCGCAGGAGGGGAACCTCACCGTCGTGCTCGCCGGGGACATCGTGGAGATGCTCGCCTACCCCGGCGCCGCCGCGCGCGACATCCTCGACGCGCACGCCGACTTGTGCCAGGCCCTGGCCGGGGTCATCGAGCGTGGCGGCCAGGTCATCTACACCGTCGGCAACCACGACGGCGACCTGGCCTGGGACCTCAAGGCGGCGACCGCGGTCCATGACGCCACTGGCGCGCAGCTTTGCCTGGCGGCCGACCTCGTCTTCCCGACGGGCGACCGGGTCCGGGTGGAGCACGGCCACCAGATCGACCCGTACAACTGCGTCCACGACCCCCGCAACCCGCGGGACACCCCGCTCGGCCACCACATCGTCCGCGAGGTCATGCCCAAGGTCGAGTGGCTGGGCCGGGACTGGCTCGGCGGCGCCCACGAGATGGCCGACCCGGCGGACTTCCCGTCGTTCCTGGCCTCCCG
>JAICUO010000386.1 GCA_025935815.1 Streptosporangiaceae bacterium | reverse complement strand
TCGACGGCGCGCTCCGCGCCACCGCCGAAGGGGCGTCAGTGTCGGTCCAGCGCAACCCGTGCGGCCCGTCGGAGACCCGGACGGCCGCGACGCCGCCCGCCTCCTTGGTCCACCAGAAGTTCGCGCCGCTGGTGAGAGCCGCCTTCTCATCCAGGGTCAGCGCCGTCGGCTCAGTGACCGTCATCGAACCTTGATCCCTTCGTCGCGCGCCTCTGGGGGAGGTCGATCGCCTCAGCGCGTCAATACGGTACGGCGATAACCACAAGAAGAAAAGGTCACGATCCGCCCCGGCGCCCCCCGCCCGCCGGCTAGCGGGGGCGAGACTGCGCGCGGCCGCGCGCGATGACGTCCTCGCGCCGGCCGGCGACCTGGCTGGTGCCGGGGAGCCAGGTCTCGGCCATCAGCCCCTCGAGCAGGTGCGCCTCGTCCAGGCTCGCCGCGCCGGCCAGCCGCCGGTAGTGCCGCAGCAAGGCGCGCACCGCGTCCTGGTCGTTGCCCGCGATGTCCATGGCCAGCTGCCTGGCGAACGACAGCAAGTCCGCGTGCGCGACGACATGGTTGACCAGCCCGAGCCGCAGCGCGTCCGCCGCGGTCAGGAAGTTCCCGGTCAGGGACAGCTCGACGGCCTGCCGCAGCCCGGCCGAGCGCGCCAGCCCGACGGTGATGCCGCCGCCGGGCATGATGCCGACCCGGGCGTGGGTGTCGGCGAACCGGGCGCGCTCGGAGGCGACCAGGAACGTGCACTGCAGCGCGACCTCCAGCCCCCCGGTCACCGCCGCGCCGTTGACCGCGCCGATCACTGGCTTGTCGATCACCGGGAAGAACCGGAACAGGCCGTTGGCCTCCCGCCCGGGCCCCGGCTCGCCCGCGCCCCGGGGCGACGCCGACGGCGGCACCTGCCCGGCCACCTCCCGCAGGTCGATCCCCGCGCAGAAGGCCGGATCGGCCCCGGTCAAGATGACCACCGCCACGTCCGGGTCGTCCCCGGCGGCGGCGATGGCGTCCCACAGCGCGTGGCTGGTCGCGCGGTTGAGCGCGTTACGGGCCTCCGGACGGTTCAGCGTCACCGTGGCGACATGATCATCGACTTCAACGAGGACCACGTGATCCGCGGCGTTCACCGGCCGGCTCCGGGCGCGTGGTTGCCCGCGCGGGTCATCAGCCTCACTCATGCCCGGCACTGTAACCGACCCGCGATAACGGCGGGGCGTCGACGGCGGGCCCGGCGGGCAGGTCCCGGGCGCGCAGCGCCCGCCACCACTGGGCGATGTGGTCGGTCCGGGTGACCCCGCGCCCGGTGATCTGCTCGATCTCGCCGATCCGGTACCCGAGGGTCTGCCGGTGGATGTGCCACTCGGCCGCGGCGTCGCGCCCCGACCTGATCGCCCGGCTCGCCCGCCAGGGCCGGTTACCCTAGACAGGTGAGCACCCCCGCACGCGGCGAGCCAGCGACCGAGCCGGAGCACAGCCCGGAGCCGGCCTCGCAGCCAGCCCCCGGCCTGCGGCCCTCCAGCGGCACCGTGCCCCCTGAGCAAAGCCGCGAGGACACCGACGCCGGCTGGGGGGAGTACCCGGTAACGGAGGATGAGCGCCTCTACCAGGACCGCCCCCCGCACTGGGCCGACTTCTAACCCGCGCAACGGCGAAGCGCAGGGTCCCGCCTGGCCATGACTCCTCTACCGGTCCTGGACCAGTCCCGCCCACCCCACGGTACTGGTCCCCGCCCCTTCGGACCGGCTGCCAGGACGCGGCCCTGCGCCTCGCCCACTTGAAGCTAACCGCACCGGGGCCCGGGTCGGCCACCCCCGAAGTCGGGGGTGCCTGCCGCCCGGCCGCCCGCCCTAGACTGGGCCGGTGGCAGCGCACGTCAGTACCGCGTCTGGCCAGGTTATCCGGCTCACCGAAGGCACCCAGCTAGTGTTCGGGCGCGGCCCGGAGGTGGACCTGGCGATATCGGCTGGGCGCGGGCTGTCCCGGCGGGCCGGGGTGATCAAGACGACCCCGGAAGGTGCCTGGATCGCCAACATCAGCCGGACCCACGCGCTGTACGTCGCGGGCGATGGCTACCGGATCCGGTTGCCCCGGGTTGACGGGGACGGGGAGCCGGCCGGCGGGTGGCTGGTCCACGCGGGGACCGCGATGGTCGGCTCCCGCGCCATGATGGATGACGGGCTGCAGCTCGTGGTCACCGTCCCCGGGCGGCACCGGCGCCTCGGCGAGGCCGCCGCCGTAGCCGCAGCCGCGGGACCGTGCCCGGCACCCGCCGACGGGGACGGCACGTTGCTGCCGCTCTACCTGGACCCGATGACCAAGCTGTTCCTGGTGGCGCTGATGTGGTGCCGTCCGTGGCTGGTGGACGCGGGCGCCACCTCCCCGCTGCCGCGCACCCCGGAGATCGCCCGGGCCGCGCTGGAGGTGACCGGCGCCCACCATGAGCTTGAGCGGTTCGACGCCGAATCCGAATTCCGTGACCGGCTCTCGGCCCGCGTCGCCGAGCACCTGAAGGTGCTGCGCCGCAAGATCAACGACCGCGGGCTGGCCGGGCCGGGCGTCCGGCTCTCCGATGAGGTCGCGGTGCGGATCCTGATCGAGCACGGCGTCGTGTCCGCCGGCGACCTGCGGCTGCTGACCGACCCCGCGTGGTGCTCCCGGCAGGAGGACCTGTGGTGGACGCGCGAGTGACGGCTACGTCGGGGGCGGCCCGCCCGGCCCGCCCGGCCCGCCGCCGGGCGGGCCGGGCGCGTTGACCAGGAACGAGGTGCGGGCGCTGCGACCGCCGGAGCCGGTGACGATCACGTTGTAGGTCCCCGGGGGGATCATGGTCGCGAAGAACCGGTGGCCCTGGTCGAACGCGTAGTTGAACGTGCCTTGCAGGTCGGCCAGCGGATGGTCGGGCGAGGTGCCCTTGCCGACGATCTGGATCGTGACCGCCGTGAAGGGCGGGAACCCGCTGCCGTGGATCACGAACACGGTATCGCCATCGCCGAATGGCTGGTTAACGCACAGCTGCGGGGTGCGGCTGGCCGTCGGGGTGGTGCAGGACTGCTGCTGGGCAGGCGGAGGGCCTTGCCCGGGCCCGCCGCCCGTCGGCTGGCTGCCCGCTCCGCGCAGTGCCATCCCCAGCCCGGTTCCGGCGGCGACCAGCGCGACCGCCACCGCCGCCCAGGCCGCCCGGGCCAGCGGCCGCCGGCGCCAGCCGGGCTGCCCGCCGGACGGCGCGCCCGGCATTGGCCGAGCGGCCCACCGTGCCCGGTGACCCGCTGATCCCTGCCCGGAGCCGAGCGCGGCGGGCGACTCAAAGCCCGGCAGGGCGGTATGCGAGCCGGACGTGGCGTCCTCCCCGGCCGCGCTCGGCGCGCTAGCCGCCGCGCCCGAGCCGTCCGTCATGCTGCCCACGGCATCGTCATCATCGTCGCCGGCCTCGCCAGCGCCGGCCACACCGCCAGCGTGGCCGGCCGGGAGGCTCGGGCTGCGCAGGTACTCGCCGATGAGCGTCATCGCCGAAGCGGGCAGGTAGGAGTGACCAGGGTCGGCCGCCAGGTGCTCGAACGGGCCGAGCGCCGTCAAGATCGCGCCGTCGCTCGGCCGGTCCCGCGGCACGCGCTCCAGGCACGCGCCGACCAGGTCCATCAGCTCACCGGGCAGGCCGTCGAGGTCGGGCGGCTCGGTCGCCAGCCGGACCAGGACGTCCATGATGGTCTCGCCCCGGTAGGGCGGGTGGCCGGTGGCGGCGTACACCATCGTCGCCCCGAGGGAGAAGATGTCGCTGGCCGGGGAGGCCTGGGTGGCGTCGCGGGCCTGCTCGGGCGCCATGTACGCGGGCGTGCCGGCCGCCCCCCGGGTCGTGGTCAGCTGGACGCGCTCGGCGGCCCGGGCCACGCCGAAGTCGATCACCCGCGGGCCGTCCGGCGCCACCAGGACGTTGGACGGCTTGACGTCGCGGTGCAGCAGCCCGGCGCCGTGAATGGACTGCAGCGCCTCCGCGCAGCCGGCCGCCAGCCAGCGCACTGCCGGGACCGGCAGGGGACCGCAGCGGCGGACCAGCGTCCGCAGCGTGGGGGCCGGCACGTACGCGGTGGCCACCCACGGCCGGTCCGCGTCGGCGTCCGCCTCGATGACCGCGGCGGTGAACACCCCGCTGACCCGGCTGGCCGCCGCCACCTCGCGGGCGAAGCGGGCGCGGAACCCCGGCTCCTCGGCCAGCTCGATCCGGATCGTCTTGACGGCCACCAGCCGCCCGGCCGCCGAGCGGGCCAGGAACACCTGCCCCATCGCCCCGGCACCCAGCTTGCCGATGATGGCATACGGGCCGATCCGCTCCGGGTCCCAGCGGCGCAGCGGCTGCACGATCGTCTGTGCCACTGTCGGTGCCCTCCCTCAAGGCAAAATGACACCCACAATCTGCCACATAAGACGGCACCACGGACAGCGAACGGCGGCTACCGCTGCGCAATTGCACAATTTAGATGACGGGCGCGCGGGGAGGCCGCCGCCCGGCTACATCGCCCGGTTCTGCCGCTGTCGGCGCAGCTCTGCGCGGGCTAGCGAGTTCTTGTGAACCTCGTCTGGGCCGTCGGCGAACCGCAGCGTGCGGATGCCCGCGAACGCCCGCGATAGCGGGAAGTCCTGAGAGAGCCCGCCCGCCCCGTGCACCTGGATCGCCTTGTCCAGGATCCACTCGACCGCGGCCGGCGTGGCGATCTTGATGGCCTGGATCTCGGTGTGCGCGGCCTGGTTGCCGGCGGTGTCCATCAGCCACGCGGTCTTGAGCACCAGCAGCCGCAGCTGCTCGATCCGCACCCGGGCCTCGGCGATCCAGTCGCGGATCACTCCCTGCTCCGATAGCGGCTTGCCGAATGGCGCCCGCGAGTCCGCCCGCGCGCACATCAGCTCGACCGCCCGCTCGGCCAGGCCGATCGAGCGCATGCAGTGGTGGATGCGGCCCGGGCCCAGGCGCGCCTGCGCGATCGCGAACCCGTCCCCCTCGGCGCCGATCAGGTTGCTCGCCGGGACGCGCACGTCCGACAGCAGCAGCTCGGCGTGCCCGCCGTGGTCGTGGTCGTCGTAGCCGAGCACCTCCATGCCCCGCAGCACGTGCACGCCCGGGGTCGCCCGCGGCACCAAGATCATGGACTGCTGGCGGTGCCGCTCGGCGGACGGGTCGGTCTTGCCCATGACGATGAAGATCTCCGCGTTGGGGTTCAGCGCCCCGGTGATCCACCACTTGCGCCCGTTGATCACGTACTCATCGCCGTCCCGGGTGATCGACGTGGCGATGTTCGTGGCGTCCGACGACGCCACGTCCGGCTCGGTCATCGCGAACGAGGAGCGGATCGCGCCGTCGAGCAGCGGCTTCAGCCACCGCGACTGCTGCTCCGGGGTGCCGAACTGCGCCAGCACCTCCATGTTCCCGGTGTCGGGCGCCGAGCAGTTCAGCGCGGCCGGGGCCAGGTGCGAGCGCCCGGTGATCTCCGCCAGCGGCGCGTACTGCACGTTGGTGAGCCCGGCCCCGTGCTCGCCGGGCAGGAACAGGTTCCACAGCCCGCGCGCCCGGGCCTGCGCGCGCAGCTCCGCCAGCACCGGCACGGTCGACCACGCCCACCGGTCCGGGAGCCCGGCGAGCTGCTCGTGGAACGCCTTCTCGGCCGGGTACACGCGGGAATCCATGAAGTCGAGCAGCTGCGCCCGCAGCGACTCGGTCGTGGCGTCGAAGCCGAAGTCCATGTAACCCACGCTCCTTCAGTGTGGAAAGCCCCAAGGTGATCAGTCGCTCGCCGAGCGTGTCATCCTCACCGAACCCCTCGCCGACCGTCTGGCCGTGGATGTACCGGTAGTGGATGCCCTCCATGATCACCGCCAGCTTGAACGACGCCAGCCCGATGTGGAAGCTGAGGTCGGACAGGTCCCGCCCGCTGCGCGCGGCGTACTGGCCGAGCACCTGCGCCTCGCTCGGGTAGCCGGGCGCCTGCGACGCCAGCCGTCCGCCCCCGAGCTCACCCAGCCGCTGGTAGACCAGCAGCAGGCCGACGTCGGTCAGCGGGTCCGCGATCGTGGCCATCTCCCAGTCGACCACGGCGGCGATCTGATCGTCCATCCCGACCAGCACGTTGTCCAGCCGGTAGTCACCGTGCACGATCGCGGGCGGCCCGTCGGCGGGCTGGCCGGCGGCCAGCCGGTCGTGCAGCTCGTCGATCCCGGGGAGCTCCCGGCTGCGCGAGGCGTCCAGCTGCTTCTTCCACCGCCGGACCTGCCGGGCCAAGAACCCCTCCGGCCGCCCGAACGACTCCAGCCCCACCGCCCGGTAGTCGACGGAATGCAGGTCAGCGAGCGTGCCGATCAGGCGCTCGGCGATGGCCCGGGTGCGGTCCGCACCCGTAGCCGCCATCTGCTCGGCAGTCCGGTAGGCGATGCCGTCCACCCGCGACATCACGTAGAACGGCGCGCCCAGCACGCCGGCGTCCTCGCACAGCGCATACGGCGCGGCCACTGGCACGCCGGTGTCGCGCAGCGCGCTGATCACCTGGAACTCGCGCCGCATGTCGTGCGCCGTGGCCAGCACGTGCCCCAGCGGCGGGCGGCGCACCACCCAGGAGCGGGTGCCGTCCCTGACCTCGTACGTCAGGTTCGACTTGCCCCCGGCGAGCAGTTGCGCCGACAGTGCCCCCGACAACGGGCCACCCATCTCGCCGGGGCACGCCTGCTCGAACCAGCCGGCGAACCGCTCTAGGTCAAGCCCCGGAATTTCGCTCATCAAGGGCCACCTCCCGACTCGGAGTTTCCTACACGCCGCCAGTCAGTGTCACGCCGCCGTCGAGGACCAGCGTCTGCCCGGTGATCCAGCTGGCCGCATCGGACAGCAGGAACGCCACCGCCCCGGCGATGTCCGCCGGGACGCCCAGCCGCTTCAGCGGGTAGGCGGCCGACACCTCCTCCTCCCGCCCCTCGTACAAGGCGGTGGCGAACTTCGTCTTCACCACGGCCGGCGCCACGGCGTTGACCCGGATGCCCGGCCCGAGCTCCACCGCAAGCTCCGTCGTCAGCCGGATCAGCGCGGCCTTGCTGACCCCGTACATGCCGATGCCGGGGGAGGGCCGCAGCCCGGCGACGGAGGCGACGTTGACGATCGAGCCGCCGTGCTCACCCATCCACGCCTCCCGTGCCCGCGCCGTCCAGGCCAGCGGGGCCAGCACGTTGACGGCCAGGATCTTGGCCGCCGCGCCGGGGTCGGTCGTCGTCATGGGGCCGTAGACCGGGTTGATGCCGGTGTTGTTGACCAGCATGTCCAGTCGCCCGAACGCCTTGAGGGCCGCCGCGACCGCCTCCGCCTGGTGGTCCCCGTCATCGGACCTGCCCGGCACCCCGATCGCCACGTCCGGGCCGCCCAGCCCGGCCGCGGCCGTGGCCAGCGCCTCGGGCTTGCGGGCAGTGATGCACACCCTCGCGCCCTGCCGGACCAGCTCCGCCGCGATGCCCAGCCCGATGCCCCGGCTGGCACCGGTGACGATCGCCACGCGCTCGCTCAGTGATCCCATGCAGCCCCT
>JAICUO010000516.1 GCA_025935815.1 Streptosporangiaceae bacterium | reverse complement strand
CTCGGCTACCGCAAGGCGATGGCGGCCGTCGGCGTGCACGACCCGGGGATGATCGCCTACGGCGACTTCACCCGCCGGGCCGGCGAGCACGCCCTGTGCCGCCTGATCGATCATCGTCCCCGGCTGGACGCGGTGTTCGTCGCCTCCGACCTGATGGCGGCGGGCGTGCTCCACACGCTGGGCCGCCTCGGCCGCCGGGTGCCCGACGACGTGGCGGTGCTGGGCTTCGATGACCTGCCGCTGTCGCAGCACACCCATCCGCGGCTGTCCACGGTGCGCCAGCCCGTCGACGCCATGGCCGCGCACATGGTCCGCGAGATGCTCGACCAGGTCAACGACCCGGGCCGCAGCCCGGCCCACGTCGTCTTGGACACCGAGCTCGTGCTGCGAGATTCCACGTGACCGGCGCCCGGGCGCACCTGCGCCATGAATGTTTCATGACGCGACCAGCTCCGATGAACTGGATCTCTTGCCAAGGACATCGAAAAGCGCCGCTACCGCAGAAAAGTTTCGGAACAAGTTTCCGAAATATTTCGAAGAGGTGGGCATTCGTGAGTGCACCATTACCCGCCTGATCCGCACATAATCACGCGCCCCCGCCGCCGCTTAGCGCGCCGGCGGGGGCGCGCCATACCTAGTGCCTGGTCAGGCGGCCAAAGTCGCTCTTGGCCGCGCGGTCAAAAGCGGTGATGATCGAATTCAGGGATCACCACGCGCCGCGGAGAGAGCATGACCGAAGTACAGGAGGCTCGCGCCGGCGCGGGCCATGACATCACGCCCCTGCTGCAGCCCTTGCGGGTCGGCTCGCTGCGGCTGCCGAACCGGTTCGTCATGCCGGGCATGCAGCGCGCGTGGTGCGTGGGCGGCGCTCCCACGTCCCGGCTGGGCGAGTACTACGCGCGCCGGGCCGCCGGCGGCACGGCGCTGGTGATCACCGAGGCCTGCGCCATCGACCACCCCAGCGCGACCTCCAACGACCTGTTCGGCTGGATCACCGCCGCCACCGCGGACGCCTGGCGCTCCTGCGTGGCGGGGGTCCACCGGGCCGGGGGCCGCATCTTCTTGCAGCTGTGGCACCAGGGCGGGGTCGACACCGGCGGGACGGAGGGCAAGCCGGGCTTCGTCGCGCTCAGCCCGTCGGGGCTGGAGCGCCCCGGCAAGCCCTTCGGCCGCCCGGCCAGCCTCGCCGAGCTCGCCGAGATCAAGCGGGCCTTCGCCGACAGCGCCGCCCGCGCCCGCGAGATCGGCGCCGACGGCGTGGAGGTCCACGCCTGCCACGGATACCTGCTGGATCAGTTCCTGTGGCCGGGCACCAACCAGCGGGCCGACCGCTACGGCGGGCCGACGCTCGGCGAGCGCGCGACGTTCCCCGCCGAGGTCGTCGCCGCGATCCGGGCCGCCGCCGGCCCCGACTTCCCGATCTCGGTCCGCCTGTCGCAGTGGAAGGAGGCCGACTACGACGCGAAGATCGCCGATACCAGCGACGAGCTCGGCCAGCTGGTCACCGCCTTGCGATCGGCGGGGGCCGGCCTGTTCCACGTGTCGACCCGCCGCTTCTGGACGCCGGAATGGGACGGGTCCGACCTTGGCCTCGCCGGCTGGGTGAAGTCGCTGACCGACGCGCCCGTGATCGCCGTCGGCAGCGTCGGCCTCGACGTCGACGTCATGGCCACGCTCACCGGCAGCGCCGAGGCCCGGCCGACCGGGACCGCCGCCATCGAGGACCTGGTCCGCCGCTTCCAGCGCGGCGACTTCGACCTCGTGTCGGTCGGCCGGAGCCTGATCGGCGACCCCGACTGGGTAGCGAAGATGCGCGACGGCCGCATGAACGACATCCGCCCCTTCCGCCGCGCCGACCTCGACTTCCTCTAGCGCCCCCGCCGTGCGGGCCCAGCGCGCGTCGGGCTGCCACCGCGCATCGCCATGAGCGGGCGGTTCTCAGAATCCGATGGCCTCCCGCAGCAGCAAGACGGTGCCGCGCCCGGGGTAGGGCTCGGCGTTGAGGATGAGCAGGCGGTTGACGGCGCTGGGGTACCCGTAGGCCGCCTGGGCGCGGGCGCTTTCCAGCGGCAGGCAGTGCTCCTCGACGCGGCGCAGCGCGGCGGGAAGGTCGGGGACCACCTTCTGCGCCCCGACGACCCAGATCGCGCGGGCGGCGCCGCCCGCGTAGCCCGGCAGCTGGCTTCCGCTGCCCGAGGCGATCACGAGGGAGCCGGTCTCGGTGACCGCGGCGACGCTGCCGATGCTGACGTCCGGGCTGGCGAGCATCCGCCGGATCTCGTCCATCTGGGTGGCGCGGTCCATGGCCAGGGCCCGGGGCTTGACCGCCGCGTACCGCCCGCTGGCGTTGATGTCCTCATCGATGCCAGACAGGCGCAGGGTCTCGCTCGCCCCGGTGAACACGCTGGCCCCCTCGGGTATCAAGTCGGCGATGCGGGTGCGCGCGGCCGCGGCGTCGTGGAGGATCTCCACGGTGAAACCGTGTTCCGTCAGCGCGGCGGCCGCCCGTTCCAGGCGCTGCGCGGGCGCGGGGTCGGCGAATGATGTCGTCGGCATCGCGGTGGTCATGGTGCCTCCCTAGGCTGATCGCTGGTGTTCGTCTCCAGCAGTCCGACCGCCCAGCCCCATCGAATGTGAGGCCCGGAGTGCGCGGCCCGGAAGTTGAGGCACCGAAGTTGAGGCACCGAAGTTGAGGCACCGAAGTTGAGGCACCGAAGTTGAGGCACTGCGCCGGCCTCACATTCCGGGGCGCTGCCTTGTCGAAGCTGGTGAAGGCGGACGCGACCGAGGGAGGAGGCGACACCATGAGCACCCGATCCGGGCCCGGGCGGGGCCAGAGCGATCCGGGCCACGGTGCGGTCAACAGTGCCGTCAACAGTGCGGTCAACAGGGCGGTCATGGGCGAGCGGCGCCAGCTGATCAACCTCGCCTACCGGCTGCTGGGCTCGCTGGCCGAGGCTGAGGACGCCGTCCAGGAGGCCTACGCCCGCTGGTACGCCCTGTCGCCGCCGGAGCGGGACGCCATCGCCTCCCCGGGCGCGTGGCTGACCACGGTCGCCAGCCGCGTCTGCCTCAACCTGCTCACCTCGGCGCGCGCCCGCCGCGAGACCTACGTGGGCGAGTGGATCCCCGAGCCGCTCCCCGAGCGCGCCGAGTGGATCGCCGGCCGGCCGGGCGGCACCGCCATCGACCCGGCCGACCGGGTCCCCCTGGATGAGGCGGTCAGCATGGCCTTCCTCGTGGTGCTGGAGTCGATGACCCCCGCCGAGCGGGTCGCGTTCGTCTTGCACGACGTCTTCGGCTACCCCTTCGCCGACGTAGCCCAGGTCACCGGCCGCACCCCGGCCGCCTGCCGCCAGCTGGCCTCCTCCGCCCGCCGCCGCATCCGCGCCGCCCGGCCCCCCGCGGCGGCGCCCGCCGCCCGGCAGGCCGGCATCGTCCGCGACTTCAAGCGGGCGTGGGAGGCCAAGGACATCGCCGCCCTCATCGGCCTGCTCGACCCCGCCGCCACCGCCATCGCCGACGGCGGCGGCCTCGCGACCACCTTCCTGCATCCCATCGAAGGCGGCGAGCAGATCGCGCGGGCCTGGATCGAGATCGCCAACCGGGCCACCGACGACATGGTGTTCCTGGAGCGGACGGTCAACGGCCAGCCCGGCCTGGTGGCCCTGGACGGCGGCGTCACCGTGACGGTGTTCGCCTTCGAGATCGCCAGGATGCGGATCAAGCGCATCTGGGTCATCCGCAACCCCGAGAAACTACGCCGCTGGACCGGCCGCTAACCCGGTCACCAGCCGGGCCGTCAGCTCCAGCCGGCGCCGCTCGCGCCCCGACGCCTCCCGCGCCGCGGCCGCGGCGGGCTGCCCTCGGTAAGAGCTCCGGCGACTGGTGGCGGTCGTACGGCGGGTGCGCCTTCCGCATGTTGACGATATGCCGCTTGCGCAGGCCCTCAAGCCATTCCTGCCCGCTGAGCAGTCGCGTGGTCTTGCCCGACTTGACCTCGCCCGCGGCGGCGATGGCCATCGCGACGCTGGCCGCGGTCATGTCATCGGGTGCCTCATACACAACGAGCACGTCATAATCGCCGAATGGGAACCCGGCCACCAAGAGCTTGGCTCCCAGGTCCTCCAGCGTTGGCCTGAACGCTTCGACGGGGTCTTGTGGCTCTTTGATCTGAGCGGCCATGGACCTTGCTGTGTAGGAGGCTTGGTACATGTAAAGCGCCATCGAGATTCCCCCTCCGGCGAGGCCGAGCGGCTGGAGACCACTGAGGTTACAGATCGTAGCCCCGGCCTGGACGGCCGCACCAGCCTCCGTCGGCCGGCCGGCGGTCCGGGATAATGATCATTCGTTGCCAGCGGGGCCGTCGTGGCCGCCGTCCGCCGAAGTCGAGGAGCGCCTGATGGTGGCAAGCACAGCCCAGCCCGCAGCCCGGTGGGGAATCCTGAGCACGGGCGGCATCGCCCAGCAGTTCACGCGCGACCTGCTGCTGACCGGCCACACGGTAGCGGCCGTCGGGTCGCGCACGCGCGAGAGCGCGGAGCGCTTCGCCGCGCACTTCGAGCTGCCGGCCGCCCACGCGAGCTACGAGTCGCTGGTGGCCGACCCCTCGGTTGACATCGTCTACGTGGCGACGCCGCACCCGTTCCATTACCCCAACGCCATGCTCGCGCTCGAAGCGGGCAAGCACGTCCTGGTCGAGAAGCCGTTCACGCTCAACGCGGCCCAGGCGCAGCACCTGGTGACCTACGCCGCCGACCACGGCCTGGTGGCCCTGGAGGCAATGTGGACCCGCTGGCTCCCGCACATGGCCCGGCTGCGGGAGATCGTGGCCGCCGAGACGATCGGCGAGCTGCGCTCCATGAGCGCCGATCACACCCAGCGGCTGCCCGATGATCCCGGGCACCGGCTCAACGCCCTCGAGCTCGGCGGCGGCGCGCTGCTCGACCTCGGCATCTACCCAGTCTCCTTCGCGTCCCAGCTGTTCGGCGCGCCCGAGTCGGTCCAGGCCGTCGCCACGTTCAAGGAGACCGGCGCCGACGCCCAGGTAGCCACGATGTTCCGCTACCCGGGCGGGCAGATCGCCACCACGTACTCCGCCAGCACCACCCGAGGGCCGAACGTGGCCGTCGTCCTCGGCTCGGACGGGCGCATCGAGGTCGACAGCGTCTGGTACACGGCAACCGGCCTGCGCGTCTACGACAAGGGCGGCACCCTCATCGAGAACTTCCGCCCGCCCGTCGACGGCCGGGGCATGCAGTACCAGGCGGTGGAGGCGGAGCAACTGGTCAGCGCGGGCCAGCTAGCCAGCGACATCCTCCCGCCGCGGGAAACCGTCGCGATCATGGCGACCCTCGACACCATCCGCGAGCAGATCGGCCTGCGCTACCCCGACGAGTAACCACTACCCCGCCGAGTAACCACTACCCCGCGCCCCCTGACCTGCGAAGATCGAGGGATGGAGGTACTGAGCAGCCGCATCCTGCTGCGCCCGGCCGACCTGGACCGGAGCCGGCGCTTCTACCGCGATGTGCTGGGCCTGGCGGTCTACCGCGAGTTCGGGCCCGCCGATGATCCCGCCGTCGTGTTCTTCGTCGGCCAGGGACTGCTGGAGGTGTCCGGGCGCGCGCCCGGCCCTCCCGGGGCCTCAATGAGGATCTGGCTGCAGGTCCGGGACGTCCGCGGCGAGCACGCCCGGCTGGCCGCGGCCGGGGTCCGCGTTCTCCGGGAGCCCGTCGAGGAGCCG
>JAICUO010000584.1 GCA_025935815.1 Streptosporangiaceae bacterium | reverse complement strand
GAGGACCGGCGGGGCGGGCGGCCGGGTCTTAGTCGAGGACGGCGAGGTCAGGCGGGTGACCTCGGCGGCGACGGCGACCTTCCCGGCGCGGTCAGCGGCGCGCTTGAGCTCGGCCGGAGTCATCCGGCCGAGGGTGGACAGGTACGCCCACTGATCCTCGTGCCGCTCCAGGGTCTCCAGGTCCAGGAACACCGTCGCGCCATTGTCCCGGGCCGGCCTGAACAACGGCGCGGCGATCAGGTTCCCGACCCCGCCCGCGGGCAGCAGGTCCTGCGACGGGAACAGCCGGTCATAGCTGGCCAGGCTCATCCGGCCGCGCAGCGCCATCGCCTCGCGCAGCAGCCCGGTTCCCAGCCGGCGGGCCATCTCGGCCGGGACCGGGGAGGTGAAGAACACCCACGCGTGCGCCCCCACGCCCGACCGGGACACCTCCAGGGCGACCGGAACCTGCATGGCGCGGCCGGCCTTGACGTACATCAGCGCGTCGAACATCGCCTCCGGACCGTCGAAGTCCGCCGCCAGCCACCAGCACCGATCGCCGTCCAGCAGCGGGTACAGGCCGATGTGGACCTCGCCCTTCAGGTGCGAGGCCAGCACCGCCGGGGTCAGCGGCAGGTAGGTCCGGTCCTCGTGCCGGACCCCTTTCTGCCAGCCGCCGCGCACCGCCGGGACCCACCCGGACTTCCCGGTCCGCTGGTTGTCGTACCGGACCGCGTACACGTCCGCTCGCGCCGCGAACAGCGCGCCGAAGAACGCCACCTTCGCCTCCTGCGGCGACCGGTGATGCACGACCCCGGGCGGTGCCTCGAAGAAAGCGGCCTGCCCAGGCACGGGCGCGGCAGCCTGCTGCGGGGTCAGCCGCAGCAGCTTCAGCAGCCGCGCGTTCTCCGCCCGCAGGCGCGCCAGCTCAGCCTCAACCGCTACCGGAATCTCAGCCACGCAGACACGGTATCCGCGCATGATCAGTGGCTATGCACACTCAGTGACAGTCAGCGACCCGACAGGCCATGTAGTCACCGTGGCGGGCTTGGCTCGCCGAGCTCGGATATGAGTGCGGCTCGCCTTTCCTCGAGCGCGGCGAGGTGCGCCTGGAGCTGTTTCAGCTCGCGGTTGACGTGCGCCAGCTCGGTGCGCGCCTGCCGTTCCCGGAGGTACCGGTCACCGTGCTGGGCCCGCACGAGCTCCTCGACCTCGCGGCGGAGCAGCCGCAGCCACGGGTTCCCGTGCACCGAGCCGGGACGGTACCGGAGCGTGCCCGCGTTGATCGCCGCGATGATCTCAGCTTGCGTCAGCCCGAACTCCGAGCGAGCCGTCTTGTCGCTCAGCGTGGCGCCCTTGCGGGCCCATTCTTCCTCGCGGAACTCCATGGCTCCTCGTTACCTCGCAGGGGTCCTTAGCTAGCCGGTCCTCGCGCGCGTTCACCGGCGGCCGGCGAGCTGGCTGAGGCGGGCACCGATCACCGAGACGCCCGGTAGCGGCTCGCGTTCGTAGTACCAGGGCTTGCGGCGGCGCAGCAGCTCCTCGCCGTGCTCGGCCCAGGTGAAGCCCGGCTTGCGCAAGACCTTCCGGAACACCTCGTCGGCTGTCTCCGGAAAGGCGGCGGCCAGGCGCCGCAGCGGCAGGGGGCCGATGGTCTCCGCGCCCAGGTACCCGCGCAGCGCCTCGGAGTACCGCTTGTCTGCCGCCAGCGCCGGGGTCGCGAACAGGTGGCGCAGCATCCCGTACTCATTGTAGAAGTTGAGCCCGTCGGTCTCGTCGTAGATGATGCCGATGGTGCCGGCGTCGGCGAACTCGGCTGGGAGCTCGAAGGCGGGGATGTCCACGCCTGGAACGTCGCGTGGCCGGCGGCGGCCGGGGTAGGCGGCGAGCGCTGCTTCCTGACGGTGACGGTAGTAGGCGTTGAGCCGTTCGCCGGCTTGCGCGGGTGGCAGGACCAGCTCATCGCCGCCGAAGAACTCAATGAACGCGGCCCTGTCCTCGCGCATCTGGTTCCAGCCTTGCTCGATTCTCTCCGGGTTGCGGCAGGCCAGCCCAGGATGCTGGGTCGCCAGTTCGAGCGTGGCCTCCGCGATCTGCGCGGCGCTGGACTTCGGGTAGGCCGTCAGCATCCCGGAGACCAGCCAGGCCCCAGGCAGCGGGCGCACGGGCACCAGGCGCGCGTGCGCGAACCCGCCCTTGGACAGCTGGCGGAATGCGGCCGGGCCGACATTCGAATACGTGCGGTACTCCAGGTCATCGAAAAGGTTCAGCAGGATGACCGCGTCCCGGTCCTTGCCGCGGACCTCGAAGATTCCCTCCACCGGGTCACCCCAGCCGCGCAGCATCTCCCGGTCAGCCGCGCTCAGGCCCGGCCGGCTGGCCAGGAACCGCTCCAGCACGGTCTTGCCATCCGGCAGGCGGTGCAGAAGCGTGAACCGGTCGATGATGCCGATCGCCTCGCCCTCGCCCAGGTCTCCATCCGGATCTGCGGCCTCGAGCATGAACGGCGCCAGGTGCCGTTCGAACCGCGGGCTGCAGGCGAAGTCGACCAGGGCGCGCTTCAATTCCGCACTGCGCTCGATCAGCGAGGCGAGCAGCGCCTCGTCGCCGTTATCGTTCATGGCCCATAGCTTTCCTCGTACCACGTCCACTCCGGGCACTCATCCGCCAGCGACGGCAACGACAGGTGCAGGGGCCTCACCTTCTCGTACACCGTGCGCGCGAGGTCGTCTGCAGCGCCCGGCAGGCCCATCCGGACAAGGAGCAGGTCCTCATCGGTGTCCCCGCGGCATTCATACAGCGCGAGCATGACAGCGACCGCGATATCGGCGGCCGCCCGCAGGGCACCGCGTTCCTTTCGCCGGGTGAGATCATCGATGTACGGCTGGAGGACTTCCAGGACCCGTCCCCGCCCCGCCTCAACGGACACCGGCCCGCGCAGGCTCAGCGCCCGCAGCCTGGCCGTGATCTCGCTGGTGAGCTCCTGATCGTCGACGACGAGCAGCGCGCAGGAGATCTCCTCTGCCTCGCGGCCCAGTTCAGGATGCCTGCGGAGCAACTCCGCCAGCAGTACAGACCGCTCGTCAGCGGACAGCCTCCGCTTCCAGGAACGCACGACCCCATCATGCCGCCAGGCTGAGGGTCCTTGCTCTCGTCATGCGCGAAAACCGAGCACGGCCTGATCCTGCACCTGCACTGGCGGCTGTTCACCCACACGGCATGCCCGGCGGGGCGTTCCAGCAAGGGCAACCTCGTCACTAGCCCTGATCCGGTGCCTGTTCACCGTCGGCTGCGCTACCTGACCGCCGGCAGTGCGATTCACCGTAGTGGATGCCCTCGCCATGTGAATGTGACGCTGGAGGGGCTGCGCAGATGACTTGAGGTGAATCTTGGACAGCTCTGCGCTTCTGCGCACGGTGGTGCTGCTGGGCCGGGATCGGCTTACTCGGGGAGGGGTCATGGACTACGGGTCGGTGTACCGCCGGTGCGGGTGCCGGGACGAGAACACGGGGAGGCTGCTCGGGGCGCGCCGCCCGGGCCTGCACGACGTGAAGCACGGGTCGTGGTACTTCAGCGCCGACCTGCCTTCCGCAGCGGGGGAGCGGCGGCGGCTGCGGCGCGGCGGGTTCGTCACCCGTGCGGCGGCGGCCGCGGCGATGGAGGCGCTCGTGTCACCAGCCGCCAGCCCGGAGTCGGGGCTGACTACAGGGGAGTGGCTCAGCCGGTGGCTGGCATCGCGGGTGTCGCTGCGCGCGTCCACTGCGCGCAGCTATGAGGCGCACGTGCGCGGCTACCTGGTCCCGTACCTGGGCGTTATCCCGCTCGCGGCCCTTACGCCTGGTGACGTGCAGGCCATGTTCACTGCCATCATTCGTGACGAGACCGTGCTGGGGCGTCCGGTGAGCGCGGCGACGCTGCGGGCGGCGCTCAATGGCGCGGTCCGTGCCGGGCTGATCGCCGTCAACCCGGGCCGGTACCCGGAGCTGCCCAGGGAGACGCGGCCGCGGCCGCAGGTATGGACCGCGGCCATGACGGGGCGGTGGCAGCGCGAGGGGTGGCGGCCTGACGTCGGGGTGTGGTCCGCCGCCCAGACAGCGCAGTTCCTCCGCGGTATGCGGGGGCACCGGCTGTACGCGCTGTTCCACCTGGTCGCGCTGCGCGGCCTGCGGCGCGGCGAGGCCGCCGGGCTCACCTGGGCAGCCGCAGACCTGGACGCCGGGGCGCTCACGGTATCGGGCCAGCTGCAGCAGCTCGGCGGCCGGCTGGCCTTCGGCCCGCCCAAGAGCGACGCCGGGCGGCGGGTCGTCGCGCTGGACAAGACCACGATCGCGGCGCTGCGCGACCACCAGCTGCGGCAGCAGGCCGAGCGGGCCGCCGCCGGGACCAGGTGGACCGAGACCGGGTACGTGTTCACCACGCCAGTCGGCAGGCCGGTCAGCCCGGACCGGATAACCCGCCTGTTCGCGAAGCTGGTCGCCGATTCGGGGCTGCCGCCCGTCACCCTGCACGGGCTGCGGCACGGCGCCGCCACCCTCGCCCTGGCGGGCGGGACCGACCTGAAGGTCGTGCAGGACCAGCTCGGCCACTCCACCATCACCCTGACCGCCGACACCTACACCTCGGTCCTGCCGGAAACCGCCCGCGCCGCCGCCGAGCGCACCGCAGCGGTCTTGTTCCCGGCCCGGCCAACGGCCACGGGCGGGAAGCCAGCGGCCCGGCGGGCACGCAAGCGGCCGCTCCCGGCCTGGGCGCGAGCAGGCCGCCGCCGCAACCGCGCGGCCTGTCCGAAAGGCGCGCCTCCGGGTAAATGAATCCCGCCCGCCTCCGGCCCGTCGCGGTAACGGTGCGGCTCCAAGTAACCGGCCTGGCCGTCTCGCCGGTGCCTGGTACCCGATCATGTCCCGTCGGCTGCTGGCTACGGGACGGAAGG
>JAICUO010000231.1 GCA_025935815.1 Streptosporangiaceae bacterium | reverse complement strand
GTTCCCGTCGCCGACCTCACCAAAATCGGGGCGGGCCAGCCAGGACAAGCGATCCTGGGCAAGGGCCGCCACAGTCACCCTGGTGACCATCGCGGCCGTTGCCATAGCGACCCGGCTGGTCGTGTCCATCGTCACCGCCCCCGACCGGGTCCAGAGGCATCAAGGCCCCGCCGCCAACGGCACCGTGCTCTGGAAGGCGACCGGCTACCGGATGGACGATGGCTGGGGCATCAACCTGGCCGGCTCCGGAAGGCGCATCCAGATATACCCCGGCACCAGCGCCGACCTCGAAGTGGACAGCGGGTACCTGTCCTCCGGCCGGCACATCACGTTCCTGCCGCCGGGGACGCCACCCAGCTACCCGGCTTGCTTCACCGCCCTGCTCCTGGCGGGCAGCCAGGCGGAGCCGCTCGACGCGATCACGCCCGGCGACCATGCCGACCTGTGCTCATCCGGCAGCACCGGAGACATCGCCTACATCCACGTCACCGGCAAGACCAGCTCCGGCCTCATCATGAACATCACGATCTGGCACGACATATAGCGGCCGTGACGAAGGGCTGGTTCCCGCCCCATAGCCGATGCGTCAGCCGCCATGCACGCCCGAGCACCAGTCGCGGACGTCGGCGGGATCCGACTCGTAGTTATCCCTGATCACGTCGTCCAGGTCGCCGATTACGGTGCCTTTCAGTAGAGAGCCAAGCGCGTTGACGACCAGGTTGGCCACGCCACTCCATCGCCCACAGCCGCACATCCGACCATGCTCGACTATAGAAGTCTATTGACGTGTACTACAACAGCGCGTGGCGATCTGTTGCTGGCGATGCTGCGGAGGCGTCCGGGGCCACGGTGACGTCGCGGGACGGCCGCTCGCGTCATGATCATCGCGAGTGCCGTGAGTTATGCCGCGATACGCGGCATAAGTAACGGCACTCGCGGCAGGCCGGGGGTCAGGGGGCTGTCGGCCGGCGAGTGAATCGGATATATACTTTGGGAGTTCTTCAATCGCCGCGACGAGCTCCGCGCCGAGGCGGACGCCATTAGGGCGGGAATTCAGTCCCGCGCGCTGCCGGGTGGACGGCTGGATATGGCAGCGTCACCGGTGCCGATAGCAGCGGAGGTGGAGATTGAATGTCAGCACGCCACCTCCAGGCGGCGGCGGGGACGGCGAGGGTCGCGCTTGCCCGGTCCGCGGTGTCGCGGACGAGGACGCCAGCGATGGCGGTGCCGACCTCGACACAGGTTGCGCCCCCATTGTTGCTGTAGCTCGACGTGCGCCACGTCCCGACCTCGACGCAAGTGTCTCCGCCGTTGTTGCTGTAGCTCGACGTGCGCCAGCCCCGGTTCGCTGCTGCTGGCTGTTCCAATGGTCTCGCGCCTCCATCATGGATGCGCATTTCCTGCGGGTCTTCACGCCCGGCGACCTGGTCGGCCGGGACGGCCAGAAGCACCAGGACATTCTTCGAAAAGACCTTGGATTCCTATCTCCCACATGCCGCTTCTAGATAGACGAGTGTCATTGAATGCGTTAACATGTTCATGTAGTACATGAACTGCTTGAGTCACTTAGCGGAGCGGCCATGGCGCCCTCGCTATCGACGCACACGACCGTTATGCCTGCGTACAGCTGGGAATGACAGCACACTCAGGGGATATCATCCGCATGGTGCGTTATTTTGGCCATTTCTGACCGCATGCGTAGGCATGTCACTACGATAGCGATGTGCGAGAAGGGGAAGTTGTAGCGGCCATCGTGGCAGGCGACCCCGCAGGACTCGCGGCGGCGTATGACAGGTATGCGGTATCGCTGTACAACTTTTGCGCGACGATACTCCGCGAGCCTGCCGACGCTGCGGATGCCGTGCACGACACGTTCGTCGTGGCGGCATCTAGGCTGTCCGGACTGCGGGACCCTGAGCGGTTCGGGCCCTGGCTGTACGCAGTGGCACGCAACGAATGCCATCGGAGGCTGCGAGGCGGCAGCCGGCAAGTGCCCTTTGAAGAGGCTGCGGACGTGACTGATGAAGCCGCAGACATCGCCGCGAACGTAGAAAAGGCTGAGCTACGCGCCCTGGTACGCGACGCACTCAACGGGCTGGGATCCACCGAACGGGAAGTCCTCGAACTGCAGCTCCGTCAAGGCCTGACCAGTGGTGAGGTCGCGAGCATACTCCGCATCTCCCGTAACCACGTGCACGCACTGCTGTCGCGCGCCCGCGACCAGCTGGAGACCTCGCTTGGAGTGCTTGTGGTGGCCCGCGCCGGGCGCCGTGACTGCCCGGCCCTTGACGCGCTGCTCGAAAACTGGGACGACCAGCTGACCGTCCTGCTCCGCAAGCGCGTCAACCAGCACGTGCAGCGGTGTCTTGCCTGCTCTGGCCGACGGCGCATGGAGATGACGCCGGCGATGCTTCTCGGAGCCGCGCCCCTCGTCTCGTTGCCGCTGGCCGCCCATGCCATCCGCACGGGCCTCAGGGATCAGGTCCTGCGGGCCGCCACCGGGAACTCACCTGCGGCGATGGCGCACGGGGCTGCCGTTACGCGCACCGCGTACACGTTCGGGCGCCACGGATTCCCCAGGCCCCTCGATCCGCCCAGAGCGCAGTGGTGGCATCAGAGGCCAGCTCATGTCGCCGCGCTGGCTGGTACAACAGCCGCAGTCGCGTCCGCCGTCATCATAGTCGCCGCGCCACCCCACCATGGCCCGCGGCCGCCCGCCGGCAAGTCCGTAGGAGTGACCGGCGGCGTAAGTCCCACTGCCAGCGGGAACCGTGCTACGGCGAGGGCCAGTGTCGCCCCAGGCGGAAGCGGCACGGCGGCGAGCGCGGCGCCGACGCATGCGCGTGCATCCACGTCAGCGTCCGCGGCTGTGAGCGGTACGCCGGTCTCCGGCACGCTGAGTGCCAGCCCGGCGACGCTTGTAGTCGTGCCGCCCGCGCCGGGGACGATCCGGCTTGCCGCCTCCGGTGGCCCCGTTGCCTGGTCGGTCTCGGAGTCACCTGGCCTGGCCAAGAAAGTCATCGTCTCACCGATGTCCGGCACGCTGGCAGTCGGCGCCACTGAGACGGTCAGTGTCACCGTTGACGGCCCAGGAAAGATGCACGTGCATCTGGTGTTCAACCCCGGGGGAGCCAGGGTAACCGTCGTGATCAGCGGCATTTAGGCCATCGGGTGCAATTGCAAGTGAGAATACGCCGCGCGGATGGAGACCCTGGCACGCTCAGTTCGGGGGTAATCGGTGCCACCTACCGCCGTGAGACTCATCGAACTGGTGGATGTTGCCGGTGAATGTCTATAGCGTGGCTTTATGGTCGATGGCCCGCTGCTGCCGTTCGACGCCGGGAAGCCGTCGGTCGCGCGCCTTCATGACTACGCCCTGGGCGGGAAAGATAATTTCACGGTCGACCGGGCGATGGCCGCGGAGCTCGAGGAGATCTATCCGCCGGCGGTAGCGCTGGCCCGGGACAGCCGGGAGTTCCAGGCCCGTGCGGTCGGCTACGTGGCCCGGCAGGGTATCGCGCAGTTCATCGACGTGGGCTGCGGAATGCCGACCAGTCCCGCCACGCACGAGGTCGCCACTGTGGTCAACCCGGATGCCCGGGTGGCGTACGTGGATAACGACCCAATGGTGATCACGCACACCGCCGCGCTGCTGGCCCGTCCCGGACGGGTGGCCGCGGTGCCGGGGGATGTATGCCGCCCGCGGGACATCCTCGCCCACGGCGAACTGACGGCGCTGATCAACCTCAGCGAGCCGTTCTGCTTGATCCTTGGCGTGATCTTGGACTTCGTCCGGCCTGCGGAGGCCGAAAAGGTCATGGCGGTGCTCCGGGACGCCATGCCAGCCGGGAGCTTCGTAATCCTGTGCATCGGCATCAGCAACGGCGCGGCCGGCATCGCCAAGGACTGGGATAAGGCTTACTGTGGCGTCGCCAAGATGTACTTGCACAGCCGCGACCAGATCAAGGGCTACTTCACCGGCCTGGAGATCGTGGAACCCGGCCTCACCGAGGCGCGTAACTGGCGGACTGGGCAGCCGCATGCCAGCACCGCCCCGCTCCCGATTGACGCACTGGCCTACGTGGGCCGCAAGCCCCGGTAGCGTCCGGTGCGCCAGGCGACGGTGATGGATTTACCAGGCAACACGCTTGGATTTCGCGGGGTGAGTCCGCCAGCAGATAAGCAGGGCCATTCCGTGATTCCAGCATGCCCTTCATGATGCCCACGTGCGGGGAATTAGTGACGAACGTGAGCAGTGCGCTGATCTGGGCGCTAGCTGATCAGGCGGCGGAGGAACTCCTTGACCGCGTGGCGGCCCTCGGCCATGGCCGCCGCCTTGTCGTCGGCCTGGGCGATCATCAGCGCGATCTCGTCGAGCGAGGCCATGAGGATATGCGCGAACGAGTTCACCAGGCCGGGGTCGAGGTGCCCCTCGTCCGCGACCTCCTGCAGCATGCCCCGCATCGCGACGATGGCCTGGCCGCCCGAGATCCGCCAGCGCTCCCAGCCCAGGACCGACGGCGCGTCGATGAGCATGATCCGCGAGATGGCCGGGTCGCCCGCGACGCCGATCCAGCCGAGGGCGATCGCGCGCAAAGCGGCCACGGCGGTGGGCGAGTCGGTGGCCAGTTCGACCATGCTGGCCATCACGCGGCTCTCAACCTGCTCGACCGCCGCCTCGAAGAGCGCTTCCTTGCCGGCGAAGTGATGGTAGAGCGCGCCCCGGCTGACCCCGGTCGCCGTGAGGACGTCCTCGATCGAGGTGTCCTCATAGCCCCGCTCGGCGAACAACCGCGTGGCGACCTCCACGAGGTTGTCACGGGTGGCCCTGCCCTGGGCGGCGCGCTTGCCCGGCTGCGGTTGGCTGCTCATCGAGATCCAGTTGTACACCACAACGCCCCCAGCATCCCTGCGCATGTTTACAAACCGACTGTCGGTCTGCAAACATGGAAACCGACAGTCGGTATGTAAGTCAATCGAGAGGGCGTGACATGGACGTCTCCACCTTCACCAGCCACCGCCAGACCATCGCGACTGCCTCCGGGGAGATCGCCTACACCGAGTGGGGCACCGGCCCGGCGGCCGTGTTCGTGCACGGGGTCGGCACCAGCGGCGTGCTGTGGCGCAATGCCATCGAGCGGCTCAGCGACACGACCCGGTGCATCGCCGTTGACCTGCCCGCGCACGGAGGCAGCCCGGCGCGCGAGGACCCGTCCGCGCGGTCGATGGCCGAGGCGGTCATCGACTTGTGCGCGGCCCTCGGCCTGGAGCAGGTCGACCTGGTCGGCAACGACACCGGCGGCGCGGTGGCGCAGCTCGTCGCCGTCCAGCGGCCGGGCGCGCTGCGCTCGTTCACCCTCACCAACTGCGACACCGAGGGCAACTTCCCGCCGGAGAGCTTCGCGCCCACCGTGCGGGCAGCCCAGCAGGGCCAGCTCGCCCCGCTGCTTACCGCGCTGGCGGCCAACCCGGCAGCGGCGCCGCAAAGCCCGCTGGGCGTCGGCTACGAGCACCCCGAGCAGGTCCCCGCCGACGTCTGGCCCGCCTACCTGGACGCCATCGGCGGCGACCTGGAGCGAGCCCGGCAGTTCGAGCGGGTGATCGCGGCCATCGATCCCGACCAGATGAAGGGCGTCAGCGACGGCCTGCGCGACCTCCAGGTGCCCACGCTCCTGGTCTGGGGCACCGCGGACGAGTTCTTCACCCTGTCCGAGGCCCACCGCCTCCGCGACCTGATCGCCGGCGCCCGCGAGGTCGCCGAGATCCCCGGCGGCAAGCTCTTCTTCCCCGAGGAGCACCCCGACGAGCTCGCCGCCCACCTGCGCCGCCACTGGGGCCGCTGACCGCGTTCAGTCCACGTCAGGGGAGGTCGTGAGGGGTCTCACGGCCGCTAGTACCGCCTGCGGCCTCCCCGGCGGTCAAGGCACTCGGGAGGAGACACTAGGTTCACTGGAGGAGCCGCGGGCTGGCGTGGCCCGAGACCGCCGTCACCGAGCGAGCAGAAGGTCAGGTACGAGTGGCTGGAGTCCTGATCCTTCCGGTGCCGGAGGTGCTGTCCGCGGCGTACCTCGTGCCCACCTGGCTCGACGCGGCGGCGGCTAGGGAGCGGGCCATGGCCGAGCTGTCCGCGCAGGTGCCCGAGCCGTTCGGAAGCCTCGCCGCCGAGATGCTTGAGGCCGGCACCATCCGGGTCGGCGATATGCAGGCATCCGATGCGCCGGCGCTGCCCGCCAAGTTCCAGCAATACCCCGGTGTGGAGTCCCGGCTCGTCGAGAGCGTCGCCTCAGCCAGCCATTTCATCGTGTTCGAGGCGACGTGGCGGCCGGGGTGGCCGCCGGTCCACGAGGCAGTGACCCGCGCTTGCGCGGCGGCGGTGGCCGCCGACCTGCGGCAGCCGGTCGTCGACACGTTCGTGCCCCAGGTGCTAACCCCAGAGCACGCCATCGCGACCCTTCCCGACGCCAGCGCCCGGTTCAAGCTCAGCGACTGGGTGCTGGCCTCATCGTCGCCCGCGCCGCAGGGCGCGTGGCTGACGACGAAGGGGCTGGGCAGGTTCGGCCTCCCCGAGCTGCGGGCCAGCAACGTGCCAGCGCAACTCGGCGAGCAGTGGGATGCGCTCATGATGGGCATCGCCGCCCGGCTGCTGAGCCTCTGGGTTGATGCGCTGCGCACGCGTGACGGCGAGACGCCCGCCGAGGTGGCGAGCTCGTTCGACGTCCGCGAGGCGGACGTGGCGCGCGCCCACGGCATCCAGCCGTCCGGCGACGGGAAGGCACTGGTGCTGCTGACCCTTGACCCCGCGACCGGCGACAGCTCGGACAGCTTCTTGACCGTGCAGCCGCCGGGCGACTTCCCGGGCTCGGCTGGGGAGTACTTCGCGCAGGTCAGCATGGAAGTGTTTGGGCGCCGCTGACCAGGAAGGGTAGCGCCCGCCGCTAGGCGCGGCGCTCACGGAAGGCGGCCGCCTTGACCCGGTTCTGGCAGGCCGTTGAGCAAAAGCGCTTGCTCCCGTTGCGAGATGTGTCCACGTAGGCCCGGTCGCAGTGGGGGGCGGTGCACACGCCGAGCCGGTCGTAGAGCTCGCCGCCCAGCACCACGGCAAGCCCGGTCGCGTAGCCCGCCGCCCAGCTCTTGACCCGCGATGACTCGTCGGTCGAGTGAAAGTGGATGTGCCAGGGCTCGCCGTCGTGCCGTTCCAGGGTCGGGTGGGCGCCCGTGGCCATGAGCATGTCGTTGACCTGGTGCGCGGCGGCGTCGATGTCGCCGGCCGCGATGGCGGCGAACACCATGCGGAGGGTGGCGGCCACCCGGCCGAACTCCTCCGCCTCGGCTTCGGTGAACCCCCGCCCGCTGCGGGACGGCCCCAGCAGGTCATCCAGCCGCGCGGCGCGTTCCGCCCCCTCGGGCGGCAGGTACTTCCGGCTGCGATCCTCGCCCTCGGTCAGCAGGTTCACGAGCGCGACCGCCTTCCGGACCACGGCATCCGTATGACTGTTGAAGTTCACTTGACCAGTCACGCCCCATCGTTTTAGGCTTTGTCACTGACGAACTAATCCTAGACAGTTACAAGGAGCGTCTCATGCCTAGCTCGACGGAACTCGCCCCCGCCGCCGCGCGGGACTGGATCGCCCGCTGGGACCGGCAGCAAGAGGTCTACCTCCCCGACCGCGAGGACCGGTTCACCGCGCTAATCGACGCCGTCGAGGCCGGGACCGGGCGGCCGGACCCGCTGGTCGTCGACCTCGGCTGCGGGCCGGGCTCGCTCGCGGTGCGGCTGCTCGCCCGCCTCCCGCAGGCGACCGTCATCGCGGTGGACGCCGACCCGGTCACCCTGGCGCTCGGGCGCGCCGCCTACGGGGACACGCCGGGCCTGCGGTTCCTGGACGTAGACCTGCGGGCACCAGGGTGGGCGGCCGGCCTCAGCCTCGATCCGGGCCGCCCGGTCGACGCGGTCGTCTCCACCACCGCGCTGCACTGGCTGACCGCCGCCGAGCTCCAGGAGCTCTACCAGGCGGTGGCGAGCCTGCTGCGCCCCGGCGGGCTGTTCCTCGACGGCGACCACCTACGGCTCGACGAGGCCAGCGAACCGGTGCTGGCCCGCCTGGACCGGGTGCTGGAAGAGCGCGAGGACCACCGCCGCTTCCCCGACGGCTATCCCGGCCGTGAGGACTGGCAGCAGTGGTGGCAGGCGATCGCGGCCGACCCGGCGCTGGCCGGCGCGGTCGCCGAGCGCGAGCGCCGCACGGTCGGTCACCATGGCCCGGAGGGCGCGCGGTTGTCCGTGCACGCCGGCGCGCTGCGCGCGGCGGGCTTCGCCGAGGTCGGCACCCTCTGGCAGCGCGGCTCCAACCGCCTGCTCGCCGCCGTCCGGTAAGGCTGGCCGCTTACCGGCCGGCGCGCCACCCGGTCCACGCTCTACCCATCAACGCTCTACCCATCAACTACGTGCCGGCCGGCGAAGGCGCGGCCCAGGGTCACCTCGTCGGCGTACTCCAGGTCGCCGCCGACGGGCAGGCCGGATGCCGGGCGGGTCACCTTGATGCCCAGCGGCTTGATCATCCGGGCCAGGTAGGTGGCGGTGGCCTCGCCCTCGAGGTTCGGGTCGGTGGCGAGGATGACCTCGGTCACCGCGCCGTCGGCGAGCCGCGCCATCAGCTCGCGGACTCGCAGGTCCTCGGGGCCGATGCCGTCGATCGGGCTGATCGCCCCGCCCAGGACGTGGTACCGGCCGCGGAACTCCCTGATCTTCTCCACGGCGGCCACGTCCTTGGGCTCCTCGACCACGCAGATGACCGAGGGGTCGCGCCGCGCGTCGAGGCAGATCCGGCACTGCTGCGCCTCGGCGACGTTCCCGCACGTGCCGCAGAACCGGACCTTCTGGGTGACCTCGATCAGCGCGTCGGCCAGCCTGCGGACGTCGGCGGCGTCCGCGCTCAGCAGGAAGAACGCGATGCGCTGGGCGCCCTTAGGCCCCACGCCGGGGAGCCGGCCAAGCTCGTCGATCAGGTTCTGGACAACGCCTTCATACATCTACGCCGTCATTTCCGGCTAGCGCCCGGCTCGCGGCCCCCGTCGCCATCCTGGTCCTCGTCATCGTCGTCGTCGGGGTCATCGTCCTCGTCGTAATCGTCGTCCTCGTCATAGTCCTCATCGTCACCCTCGACGTACCCGTGGGCGTGGCCGGCCGCCGGGCCAGGGGTGCCAAGCCCGGGGATCCCGAGGGCGGACAGGTCAAGGCCGCCCGCGCCGCCGGGCATGCCGCCTCCCGGCAGCCCGCCGGGGCCGGCCCCGGGCACGCCGCCGGGGATCCCGAGGCTGGACAGGTCCATGCCGCCGAGGGCGTCGGCGAAGCCGAGTTGGCGCTGCTGCAAGGCGAGCACGGCATTGGCGGCGTCGCGTACCGCGGCCAGCACCAGGTCGGCGATGGTGTCGGCGGTCTCGACCGGGTCGGAGGCGTCAATGACCTTCGGGTCGATGGTCAAGTCGAGCAGCTCGCCCTGGCCACTGACCTTGGCCACCACGAGGCCGCCGCCGGCCGTGCCGGTCACCTCGGCGTCCGCGAGCGTCTGCTGCGCGTTCTGCAGGTGCGCCTGCATCTGCTGCGCGGCCTGCAGTATCTGGTTCATGTCAAAGCCAGGTTCCACGTCTGGACTCTCAATCTTCGTATTCGGCGATGATCGATGCGCCAAGATCGCGCTCGATCAGGCTAATGCCGGTGAGCTCGGTATCCGCGTTAACTGACCCGGCAAGCTCGTCGTCATGTGCATACGGGTCGTCGTCAGGAAAAGGAGCACCCTCTTCTTCACTCAACGCATCCCTGGTCCCCGTTGATGCCCCGCCGACGGCGGAATGGCCGCGCGCCGGGGTGGCCGCCGGGGCGACCGAGACTCCCGCCGGGCCGGGCGCGGGCGGAGCGGCCGGGGCGGTCACGTGACCGGGGGCCGCGGCCCGGGGCGCTACCGCCCACTCCGGCGGTCCCGATGAGTCCGCCGACGGCCCGGCCGGGGGCGGCGGGGCCGGCGGGCTGGGCGCGGCGGCGGGGGCGGCGGGCTGGGCGAAGCCAACGGACGCGCGGGGGCCGGGCGCGGGAGCGCTGCCGGACACCGACCGGATCATGACGCCAATGCCGTAGCGGGCCTGCAGGACTTCCTTCAGCAGCCCCTCGTGCTTGCTGCTCTGGAACCCCTTCACGTCGCCGGGCTTAGGGAAGCGCAGGGTCAGCCCGGTCTCGTCCAGCGAGACGACCGTCGTGTTGCTGAGCAGGAAGTACGCCACCTTGCTACGGGACTTGAGGGCTTCCAGCAGCGCGGGCCAGCCCTGCTGGAGCACCTCGGTCGTCACCGCGGCGCGCTGGGCGTTCGCGGCCGCCGGAGCCCGCTGGGCGCCCGGGCCGGGCTGGGCGCTGCGGGCTGGCGGTTCGTCGTAGCCCGGGGCTGACGGCACGGGCGGCCTCGCGGGGGCGGGCTGCGCGGCGGGGGCGGGCCGTGCCTCCGGGGCTCCGCGCGAGGCCTCCCCGGCGGGACTCGGCACCTGGCCGGCCGGGCCGCTGGTGTCGGCGGTGTCGCCGGAGGGGGAGGAGAACGAGCGGGAGGGGACCGGCCGTTGCTGCGCAGACTGCGCAGGGGCGGGCTGGGCGGAGGCCACCGGGGCTGCTGAGGGCTGGGGGGCGCGGTAGCCGGCCTCGAGGCGCTCGAGCCGGGCCAGGACGGACCGCTCGTCGGTCCCGGCGCCGGGGAGCAGTACCTGCGCGCACATGAGCTCGAGCAGCAGCCGGGGCGACGTGGCGCCGCGCATCTGGTCCAGCCCGGTGGAGATGATGTCGGCGGCCCGGGTCAGCTGGGCCAGGCCGGACTGCCGGGCCTGCGCGGTCATGACCTCCACGCGGTCCGGCGGGACCTCAATCAGGCCGCTGGTGATCGCGTCCGGCACGGAGGCGAGCACGATCAGGTCGCGGAACCGGTCCAGCAGGTCGGTGGCGAAGCGGCGCGGCTCGTGGCCGCCCTCGATCACCTTGTTGACCGCGCGGAAGACGGCCGCCCCGTCGGCGGCGGCGAAGGAGCCCACGATCTCGTCAATCAGG
>JAICUO010000343.1 GCA_025935815.1 Streptosporangiaceae bacterium | reverse complement strand
CCGCCAGCACCGAGCCCTTCCGCTGCGAGCGGGGCACGACAGCTGGCGACGGCGCGCGCCCGAGCGTTGTCAAGTGCCCCCTCCTCCGCCCCTAGAGTTCCGCCGGGACCTTGCAGATTCCTTGCGGCGGGTGCGGCGCGGTGGTCACCTTTACCGCCAGGTCTGGCCGGGCACCGCGCGGCGCGGCCCACGCCGACGCTGCGATCTTGCAGGCACGGTTCGCCCCCCGGCGCGGGCCAGCGCCGCCGCTGCCTGCAGCAGCAGGGACACCGCCGTGGCCGGGGCGTCCTCCGGCTGACCCGCGGCCGAGGCGGGCGCCTCGTCATGCCCGGTGCTATCGTGCATCTGCGCCAGCAACCCGGCCAGGTCCGCGGACTTGTCGGCGAGAAGGGCGGGCAGCAGCACGTCGTTCTCCTTGGCCGCGTGCGCCGTGAACAGCCCGGCGATCTGCCGGGCCTGCCCTGCGGCGGCCTCACCGTCGGTCAGGGCGGTGATCTGCGCGCCGAGTGCCGACAGGGTGACGTGCTCGGCGGTCATCTCCTCGACGGTGCTGGCCAGCCTCGCCCGCGCGGCGGCCGGGTAGATGGTCTTCTCTTCGGCTGCGGCGTGCGGCAGCACCTCTTCGGCCAGGTAGGCGACGAGGCTGGCCACCGCGGCCCCGTACGGCCGCCGTGCCGCCACCTCGCGGGACACGGCGTCGGCGCGCCCGACGAGTTCCTCCCCCAGCTTCTTGTGATGCTCCAGCATCGCCTGGTACGCCTCAGTTGCGGTGATCGTCGCCATATCTCGTTTCCTCCGGATGGCTGCCGGCGGCAGCCGCGAATCTTCAGTTACGATTGTTTTTATCAATACTATTGCATAAAACCAGGGGCAGCGGAGGATGTGAGCGAGGGAACATCACCGGCGGAGGTGCCGCACCGAACCTTCACATCGACAGTCCTTCACATCGTCAAGTTTTCATGTGTGCAATGCTTAACGATGTGAAGACATCGCCTAGCGTTGACGGGAAGGCCGGAGAGCGGGCCGACGTCGCCGCCTTCGAGTTGCTGACCCGGGCGCTGATCGGCATCGCCCTCGAGGGCCTGGGGGTCGCGGGCGGGCAGGTCAGCCTGCCGCAGTTCCGGCTGCTGCTCGCCCTGGGCGGGCTGGGACGGGTTCCGTCGTCCAAGCTCGCCGCCCAGCTGAGGCTGGCTCCCTCCGCCATCACGCGCATGGTGGACCGGCTCCAGGACACCGGCCTGGTCCAGCGCGGCACCGACCCGCACAGCAGGAGCATCGTCACGGTCGAGCCCACCGCCGCCGGCTACCAGCTGATCGACGCCGTTCTCAGCCACCGTCACGAACTGCTCGGCGCGGTCCTAGACCAGATGAAGCCCGCTGACCACGCAGCCGCCGTACGGGCAGCCCGCCAGTTCGCCAGCCTCAGCGGCGACGCCATCGCCGTCGGTGAATCCGGGCCGGTGCCGCTGTGACATCCGCGATGCGCCAGCGGTCACGCCATGCCCGAGGCGATTGAGGAGATCCTCACCCAGAGCGGCGTCGTCGCCCCGAAGGTAGCCCCGCTGGGCCCCGTCTCCGCCGAGATCAGCATCGATCGCCCGCGCGCGTACCCCGCCGCGACGGCATCGGCGGGCCAGTACCCGGCCGCCAGGCAGCAGCGCCAGGCCGACACCCAGCCAGACATGACCTCGCGACCACGGCGCGGCCGCGTGCGGGAAGAGCCAGGCAGGCAACGGCCACGGAAAGTAAGGCGAAGGGGACCCGAGATTGAACAGCCCGCTAGACCAGCCAGTCCAGGACCAGCTGGCGATCATCCTGCGGCCCGTGGTGCTTCCCGTCACCCATGTCGTAGTGGGGGTGGACGGTTCGGCCGGCGCGGAAGCCGCCCTCCGCTGGGCCGCTGCCGAGGCCGTGCGCCGCCAGACGGGACTGCGGATCGTCTCTGCCTGGCAGGACCCTGCCCCCGCCGGCCCCTCCCTGGCCGGCCACCCCGGGCAGACAGCCGCGCATATCCTGCAGAAGGCACTATCTAGCATCCTTTCCCAGCAGCACTACCCGCGCCGCATCGCATGCGCCGCGCTGCGCGGAACGCCCGGAGAGGCTCTCCTGGCCCAGGCACGCAACAGCGGGCTGCTGGTACTGGGCGTAACCGGAACGGGGGCGGGCCAGGTGCCTGGCGCGATCGGCCGGTACTGCCTCCAGCACGGGCACGGCCCGCTGGTGCTCGTGCCGGCCGCAACTCCAACCTGACAATCGCAGCCTCGCCCGGGAGCCGTGACGGCAGCCGGCGCTCGCTGATCCCCGCCTGCGCCAGCAGGCCGGTGGCAGGGTCGCGGCGGGCTGCACAGGGCCATCGCGGCCACGATGGCTGCGATCGGGTCGGCGAGTCGCTGCGGTCCTGACCATCCGGCGATTACCTGCACGCACCCGTTGACGAGGCGTGCGATCTTTTTTACTATTTTCTTAGTTAAAAAGATCCGAGGAGGGTGACTATGACTGAGGTGAGCCTGGCGCGACCTCATGGACCGCGGCCGGGACCCGGCAGCCTGACCGCGCGCCCGTCGCTGACGCTGGCCGAGGAGCACGTGCTCGTGCTGCGGCAGGTCACGACGAGCGCCGAGAAGCTGCTGACCGCGGCCGAGCATGGCCGGTGGCCCGGTGCTGAACTGACGGCACTGGCCGGCTACGCCCGGGCTGAGGTGCTGCGGCAGGCATCTGACGAAGAGGCGCTGCTGTTCCCCGCTGTCCCTGCCCAGACGGCAGCCGGGCTTGCCCGGGATCACGCCCGGCTGCGGGCCGCCGCTGAGCTGCTGACCCGGGCGGCCGCTGGGGAACAGCCCGTGACCCCCGCTCAGCTCGCCGCCGCCGTCCGCGATTTCGTCACCCTGCTCGAGCGCCACCTGCGCCACGAGGACGACCTGCTCGCGTCCGGCCGAGGGTCGCGGGGCGTGCCAGCCACCGTGACCCTCGGCGGCCACCCGCACGAGTGGTACCTGCTCACCGAGGGGCCCGTGGTCGACCTGGACGCGCTTCCGGCGGGACAGGCGGTCGGCGCGGCCGTGGACCGGCTGCTGCGGATGGGACGCGGCGAGCAGGTCGAACTGCGGTCCGGCGCCGACCTGGACCCGGTATGGCGGGAGATCGGCGAGCTCTGCCCGGGCGGCTACCAGTTCACCGTCCTGCAGGACGGGCCGGCCCGGTGGCGGATGCAGGTCACCCGCCGCCAGGCAGCCATCTGACCCGGAAGCCGCAGCGCGCATTCCCTGCCCGCGCCGTCAGGGCGGCGCAAATCATCAGGCACGTATCACCAAGACAACCAGCTATCGCCTTCAGGAGGCTTTCATGGCTATCGCGGTACGAATGGCGCAGGCCACGTGGGAAGGACCGCTGGCCAGCGGCGCCGGCGCCGTGCGGAAGCTGGAACCGGCGTCGTGACCGCCGGCCCGGCCATGGCGCTGCCGCAGCCGGCCGAGACCACGCTCACGGCGGTGCTCGTGCTCGCGACGGCCGTCTGGGTCGGCGGCCTGGTCGCCATCTTCGTGGTGGCCAGGGTCGCCCGCGCCACCTTGGGGACGGCCGAGCGGGTGGCGTTCTTCCGCGGCCTGGGCCGCGCGTACGGGCTGGCAGGCGGGCTGGCGCTGACGATCGCGCTGGCCAGCGGGGCGGTCCTGGCGTCTACGTACCGCTGGGACGGGCAGCTGACCGCCAGCGCCGTGGTCGCGGCGGGCCTGGTGGCCGCAACCGTAGCCGGGGTGGCGCAGGCGCGGCGGATGACCCGCCTTCGGCAGGACGCGCTGCGCCACCCTGGCAGCCTTGAGCTGACGGCGAGGATACGGCGGGGCGCGCGGAACGCCAGCGTTCTGCGCGCGGCGATAGCCGTGCTCAGCCTGGCGCTGCTTGCCCTCGGCACCGTCATCGCAACGTGACATCCCTCTCCCGTCGCCCGAGCCGCGGAAGACAGGACCTTGGCCCCTGACATAGGCAGCCGGACAGGCCTAGCGTGCTGCGGGTGAGCGGGTACCGGGGTTCCGCCTGCTGTCCTCTCGGCCGGTGTGGCGCACGCAAACTGCGGGCAGGGCTGACCTGACCGTTTCCATGCACGGCCCGGGCATTGTTACGGCGGAGGGAGGCATCGGGACTTGCGAGCCAGGAAACCTGAGGATGCTCACACGGAGCCTGCCGGGCAGGTGAACTCGCCATGAGCGTTGTCGCCGGATCTCGTTCGCCTGCGGCCAGCTCCCTGGGCGGCGTCCCGGTGCCGCGCGGATCGTCGGCGGTTGTTGCCGGCGGGCCGCTGGCAGGTGGTGCCGCGGGTATCAGGATCAGGCTGCTCGGCCGGTTCGCGGTGGAGCGCGACGGGCAGGAGATCGCACTGGCCTCGTTCGGCGGCAGGCTGGCCCGCCAGCTCTTGCGCCTGCTGGCGCTGCGGCGCGGGACCCTGGTCGTTAAGGAACTGATCGCCGACGCGTTGTGGCCGGATAATCCCCCGGCCGATCCCGCGGGGAACATCGAGGTCCTGGTCAGCCGGATCCGCCGCGCGATGGGCGACCGCGCCCTAGTCCGCACCGGCCCGGGCGGGTATGCCCTCGCTGACGGCGAGCGCTGCTGGGTCGATGCCGAGGCATTCCTTTCTGCGGTGCAAGCTGGCCAGGCTGCTCCCCCTGCATGCCAGGCCGATCGTCTCGCCTCGTTCCGCGCCGCGCTCGCAATCTGGCACGGTGAGCCGCTCCCCGAGGACACCTACGCTGAGTGGGCGCAAGCTGGCCGGCGGCGCCTGTGGCTCGCCTACCTGGACGCGCTGGACGGGGCCGCGACGGCTGCGCTGGAGAGCCTGGATGCTGTCGCCACGGCCGGGGAGGCTGCAGCTTGGGCCAGGCAGGCTGTCGCCGCCGAGCCGCTGCGCGAGTCCTCGGTGCTGCTGCTGGTCCGTGCGCTTGCCGCTGCCGGGGACCAGGCGGGGGCGCTGGCAGCCTTCGACCTGTACCGGGAGCGCCTAGCCGCCGAGACCGGGCTGGATCCCACGCCGCAGGCCCTCGGAATCCGCCAGCGCGCACTAGAAGGCCAGCCCGCGCGCGGTCAGCCGGCCTTCTCCCGTGCCGCGCGGCCGGCCAGGCCGCACGGATCCTCTCCCGGCCCGGACCCGTTCCTGGGCCGAGACCCGTTCCTGGGCCGGGAGGAGGAGTGCGCGGCAATCGCGAGCGCGGCGACGGGCCACGGTCCGCGAGTCGTGCTGGTCACCGGGCCGAGCGGCATCGGCAAGTCAACGCTGCTGGCGGAGGCGTCGCGGCGGGCGGGCGTTCCCGTGCTGGCCGCACAGGCATTCGCCCCGGACCAAAACGAGGCATGGTCGCTGGCGGGCCGCCTGCTCCGCCAGGCCATCGCGCCGCCGCCCGACCCGCCGGCAACGATCACCGGGCCGCAGGCCGCCGCGCTGCGCGAGGTGGTACCCGGCCTGGCGGGGGTGGCCGGCACCGCGCGCAGCGCCACGGGCGAGGAACCCTGCCGCGGCTTCGCCTTGCAGGGCGCGATCGGCCTCGTCGCGGCGGCAGCCCGGCCGCGCTGCCTGATAGTGATCGATGACCTGCAGTGGGCCGACCCGGCCAGCCTCACCCTGCTGGGCCTGCTGCTGCGCCGCCTGGACGGCGTCAGCCTGGCAGCCGCGTGCCGGGCAGACGCCGCCCGGGCTTCGACCCCGCCGAGGCACTCGGCATGCCCGGTGACCAGATAACCGCCCTCACGCTCGGGCCGCTGCCAGCCGGCCTCATCACGAGCTTGTTCAGCGACCAGCTGCTGGCCGAGGCGATCATCAGGCAGGCTGGCCGCACCCCGTTCACGGTCACCGAGGTCATCGCCGCCCTGGCCCGGCTGGGAATGATCACCCGCGACGGCGCCGGCAAGTGGCGCGTGTGGGACGGCCGCGACGCCGTGGGGGCCGCGCAGATCGCCGCCGCGGGGGTCTGGCAGGCCGCGGGAAGCCGGCTGGCCGGGCTGCCCTCCCGGTGGCGGGACATGCTGGGCCTGATCGTGGTGCTTGGCCGCCCCGCGCCGCCGGCGCTGCTTGCCGCCGCGAGCGGCAGCGGCATGCGCGCCGTACTGGATACCCTCAAAGGGCTGGGCAGCGCCGGACTGGCCTGTCCCGGGCCCCGGGGGTGGCGGATCGGCCACGATCCGCTGCGCCAGGCGGTCACCGCCGCCGTTAACCCCGCCGAGACAGCCCGGTTCCACGCGCTTCTCGCCGAGGCGCTGCGGGAGTGCGGCGCTGACCCGGCCGAGACTGCCGGCCACCTGGCCGCTAGCGGCGACCACGACCGCGCCGCCATGGCATATGCGGCCGCCGCCCGCAGCCAGCTGGAGCGGGTTTGCGACCGGGAGGCCATCCGGCTGGCGGAGGCCGGTCTCATGCTCGATCCGCCCGGCCGCGCCCGGGCAGCGCTGCTGGAAACGCGCGGAGAGGCACGCCGCCGCGCCGGGCAGCTCACCGCGGCCCGCGCCGACCTCACCGCCGCGCTGGACAGCCTCGATGATCCCGCCTTCCGGTCCCGGATACTGGCCCAGCTGGCCATCCTGGACGCCAGGACCGCGGACGTTGCCCGTGGCAGCGATCTGGCCGCGCTGGCGATCGCCGAAGCCGGGGACCAGCCCGCCGCCCTGGGCCTGCCCCTGGCCGCGGGCGCGATCATTGACCTGGCCGAGGGCAACATGGCCCGCGCCCGGCACCGGGCGCGCCGGGCAGCCCGCCTTCTGGACCAGGCTGGCGACAGCCGTGGCAGCGCATGCCTGCTGTACTGGCGCGCGATGGAATGCTTCATCGACGGAAGGCTGCGTGACGCCACCGGCCAGCTCGACCGCCTGGCCCACCTGGCAGTAACCCCCGGCGAGGTACTGCGGCTGTGGAGCCCGCGGGCTACCCGGGGCCATGCCCTGGCCTTCCTCGGCCGGGCCGCCGACGGCCTGGCCGAGATCGAACAGACCCTCGCGTGGGCGCGCGGCGCTCGCCACCCGGCCGTCGAGGCCGAGTGCCTGTGGCACCGCGCCGAGGCCCTGGCCGCTCTCGGCCAGGGCGCTGAGGCGATCGAATCGGCGACGGAAGCAGCCGGCATCGCCGCCCGCATCGGGCATGCCGAATGGACGACCGCCGCGCACCGCGGCCTGGGCATCGCCTGCGAGTCAACCGGAATGCACGACCGGGCCGAATCCGCCTACCGCTGCTCCCTGCAGGCCGCCGAGGGCATTCCGTTGTTCCGCGCCTGGGCAGCGGCCCGGCTTGGCGCATTGCTGGCCCGCCAGGGACGGCCCGGCGAGGCCGCGCTGCACGTCCAGGCCGCCCTGGCGGGGGGAACGCCGCTCACCCGGCACGAGGCCCGGTGGGCACACGCCGAGCTCCTCGCCAGCCAGGGCGACAGCCAGGCGTGCGCCGCGACCGCCGCGGCGGCCCTGGACCGGGCACGGCGCGACGGCTACCTGGTCCTGGTGCCGCGGCTACGCGAACTCGCCGGCCGCTAACCCCCCGGAACTGCGTCCGGGCAAGGTGACGTGGCGGAACGAGGCCCCCCAAGCACTTGCCGCCGCGCGGCCAGGACAACAGGTCCCCCTGACGATCACCCGCCGCGCCCGGCAGCTAACCGTTCAGGTGACGCTCGGCGAACTGCCCGGCAGCTAGCGGGGCGACAAGCGCCAGGCCATCTCCATGCGGCCGCCATGAGGAAACCCTCCGCCCTGCACCGCGACCGGGTTTCATGGGAACTGAGGAGGACGACATGACCAGCACACTTACCCCCACCTGCTCATTGTGCGGGCTGCGCTTCGAGAACAGGCCGATCCTGGAACTGCACGTCCGCGAGGACCATCCGAAGCACGGCAGCACGGCAGGATCCGGTCATGGTATGCCCGACGACGCTCCCGCGCACCGGCCGCACCTTCGCAGCCAAGCCAGCGGGAACCCTGAGCGGGCCACGGATCCCAGCACGAAGGCAGGAACTACTGTGACGATGCCCCGCCCGCCGCATACCAGCTGGGCGAGGACCAGCCTGCGGTGGCTGACCGGCGCCTTCCGGCGCGCCAACGCGGAATTCCTCCTCGCATCGGAAATCATGGTGCGCCCGGCCGCCGTGCCCCGGCCCCGGCCGCCGGCCGATCCTCCCGCCGAGCCGGATGCCCACCAGGCAGCCACTGACGGACGGGCCGACCGCGCCGCCTGACCACCAGCGCGGCTGGCCCCGCTATCGCGTCACGCCCGCCGACCCGCCCGGCGGGCGTGACCGTGGCAGCAGTACCGATAGCGCGCGGGGCCTGTGCCATCAGTCTGTCTCACTCTTTGGTCCTGGCCTCGGGGGCGACGGGGGCGTTGAGGTTGTAGCGGAGGCCGGCTAGCCGGACCAGGAAGCAGGCCGCGGCGGCTCCGAGGGCGGCGGGGACGCCGTAGACGCCGGTGCGCACGGTGGTAACGGCGATCGCGGCGCCGATCAGGGCCGGGATGGCGTACAGGCCGCTGGTGAGGACGGTGG
>JAICUO010000886.1 GCA_025935815.1 Streptosporangiaceae bacterium | reverse complement strand
CGGGGCCACGGCGGTGAGGTTGTTCCGGTCTTCAGCGCCCGTTGTCCGCGGGGACTAGGCCGCTGCCGCTGACCTGCCCGCTTGCTGCCGCACGACCGCCTGGCCAGGCCGCCGCAGCGGATCGCGTCCTCAATCTCCCCGGCCGGCGCGTGCGCGGCCTGCTCCCAGGCCGGGAACCGCGCCTTGAGCCGGGCGAACGCCCGGCCGGAGTTCACGTCGGAGGTGTGCTGGGACAAGACCGTGCCCACGACCTGGTCGAGGACATGCACCGGCTGCCTGGGTTCGAGCTCGCCCTGCTGCGCGCGCAGTCGGCGCTGCACTTCCCTGATGACCTGGTGATCAGATGCCGTCATCGCGCTTCCCTTCTGCACACGCGGCCGGCTGCTCTGCTCGCCTCGCCCCGATCTGGCTACGGTCCGGGGCCGGATGGCGAGGGCGGCGAACGATCCGGTCACGTGCATTAGCGCAGCCGGCGCTCCACCGACTCCACGTCACGGCCCAGGCGGCCGGCGGGCTGCCCGGGACGCCAGTCCGCCTTGATGGTGACCGTCACCCGGGGGAGCCGCCTCCGCGACCTTATCGATGCAGGCGCGGATCGCCGCCATGACCTCGTCCCATTCGCCCTCGACATTGGTGAACATGGCGTTCGTCTCGCTGGGCAGGCCGCTGGCCCGGACGATCCGAACCGCCTCGGCGACCTGCTCGCCGACCGACTCACCAGCGCCGAGCGGGGTAATGGAGAACGCGGCGAGCATGGCTCAGCTGTCCTCCGGTCCCCGGTCATCGCACGTGCTGCTGGCATGCAGCGGCCTGCCTGCGCCGCAAGCCCGGGCGCGGGCTTCGCCTTCCTTCACCGTGACCAGCCTCCAGTCCTATCCCGGGCGGCCGTCCAGTCGGTGCTGCGTCGGCCCCGGCAAGGTCACAGTAGGCCCTTCGGGTTGCAGAATGCCGGCGACGCCTGGCCGCTGCCGTTCGCGGATTACCTTGCGGGCAACCGCGACGAGGGCCCTACCCGGATGCCGGCGGCCCGGGATCACGACCCGGGAGCTTGACGTTCCCGCTCGCCGCGCGGATCGCCTGAGCGTGGCCCTGCGCCCGCCACCAGCGGCGCGCCGCGGCCCGCGCCCTGCCGCTCGCCGGCCGGCGAGGCCGGAAGTTCATACTCGAGCACCTTGCGGTTAAACCGGGGCTCCGAACGCCGCCCGGCGAGCTCCCGCACGGTCAGGCCGCACTGCCAGTCCCAGTCCACGGCGTACCCCGCCGGATCCCCCACACCATCGTCATGCCGCACTCCCGGATCAGGAGAAGACGCTTTATCCAGCTGGGGCGTCTCCAGCGCCCCTTTTCCTGTTTCCACTCCACGCGGACCGCCGGGCGCCTCGCCGGGCTGCGGGAAGCCGGAGACGGGCGATCTCGCTGAACTTGACCGGTAGCCGGCCGGGGTAAACCCGCACTGCGGGTTAGCACCGCCCCGTCAACCGGACATCCCGGTACCGGCGGGGTTATCCCGCTCGCTCGCATCCGCCATCATCGTCTAGGCGCACGTAGACGTCCCCGCCATCGGTCCGGACGGCGAAGACGGCGGCGGGCCGGGTGGCCGGCGGTGAGAGCACCCGGCCGGTCGCCAGGTCGAACCGGGAGCCGTGCAGCCAGCACTCGATCGTCCCGTCTGCAACCTCGCCGTCGGACAGCGGCACCGCCTGATGAGTGCACTCGTCGCGGAGCGCCTACACCGTGCCGCCGGTGCGGACCAGGCATACCGGGCACTGGCCGATGCCTACATGCACAGGCTCGTTCTCGCCAAGCGCGGCCTGGCTCACGCGCGGACCCAGCCGTCCGGGCGTCCCGGCATGCTCATCGCGGGCCCGTCTCGTCAGGCCGCGGCCGGTCCTGTACCGGGCTGGCGCTGTGACGTGACGACTGCCCCGGCTCCCGGCCCGGCCATCCCGCGTCGCCGAGAGCCGCCAGGGCCGCCGGCTCCATCAGGACCGCGCCCTCAGCAAACACCATCAGCAGCCGGCCCGCCGCCGCGACGAGCCGCAGCAGCGCCGCCAGCACGCCCAGGACCAGCAGGTACGCCCGCCTGCCCGGGCCGGCCCGGCGCAGCAGGCCCTGGAGCAGGGCCAGCCGCCAGGCGAACCCGCAGTCGGTAGCCCGCAGGTCCTTCTCGATCTGACAGAGTTCTTGTTGCTCACCGGTGGTAAGCATGCTGCTCAGCTTCTTTCTCTTCCCGGTCTGGGATGGGTGCCAGGTGAGACGGCGCGGTGGCGATGACGTGAAGCGTGTCGCTGAAGTCCTTGATGACCTGGGTGCGATGCAGGACGCCGCGCAGCGGGACCACGACATGCCGTGGCTCCAGGTTGCCGGCGGGCCGCCTCGGCGAGCAACGGCTGGCAGGTCATGTACGGGCGCGGGTCGGCGACTGTCACCGGCGCCTCGCCCGGGCGCAGCAGCCGTTCCAGGCGCAGGGCCGTGTGCAGGCCGCCGTAGCCGCCCCCGGCGATCAGGATGCGCGGGCCGCCTTCCATCACTTCCTTCACTGGTTTATACTATGTTACTTGTAAATATAGCGTCCGGCCGGCCTCGGCGCAT
>JAICUO010000116.1 GCA_025935815.1 Streptosporangiaceae bacterium | reverse complement strand
GGGTCCTGGCGGGGGCGCCCGGGGTGGCGGGGGCGGCCCTGTGCCGCACCGGGGGGCTGGCCAGCTGGCTACGGCGGGCGTGCTTGGGGGCGGCGCCGTCGGCGCGGACGACGAGCCGGGTAACCTGCTCATCGAGCGGGATCCCGGCCTGCTCGGCGGGGGTCAGCCAGGTGCCGGGAAGGGTCACCGAGTGCTCGTCGATCCCCTGGGAGCGAGCGGCCGCGAGCGCCAGCTCCGGTGCCCGGGGGTCATCCGATGAGGTGCCCGCCACCGTGGCGAGCACGTCCCGGCGGTGCCGGGCGGGAAAGTCGGGGTGCAGCACCATCGTCGCCAAGGCCACGTCAGCGTCACTCACCCAGCCCTCGTCCGTCGGCTCGCCGCGGAACCGCAGGCCCCACCACATGGCGTGCTTGGTGACGGCGTGCCGGACGGGGGTGTCGCCGGGACCCGCCGGGCGCAGGGCCGGGTCGCCGGCCGCCGCCATGCGCAGCAGCAACCGGGCGTCGTCGGCCTTGGCGTCGCGGGCATGGGCACGGCGCCAGGCGTCGAACCGGTCGGCCAGCTCGCCGCCCAGGTCCGCGCGGGCGCGCTGGTCGAGCATCCGGTAGCCGCGGGACCGGAACGGGATCGCGCGGGCCAGGGTGAGCAGGCGCGCCTCCTCGTCGGTGGTGATCGCGTCCGCCGCGCATGCCTCGCGCAGGGCGATGCGGATGTTGACCAGCGGCTCGCTGAGCGGCCGGTAGTCCTCTTCGGCGGAGCAGTGGATGACCGCGACCTCGTCGTCGCCGATGACGACGAGGTCGCGGTGCAGCCGGAAGATGTCGCCGACTCCGCGCATGCCATAGGGCCACAGCTCGGCCGCCCGCAGCGCCCCCATGCTGGCGGCGCCGGCCACAGTCACGCCCTGGGCCAGCAGCAGGAGGATCTCCTTGTGCCGGACCGGCGGGGACTGCAGGAACAGGCCGTCGATGATGAGGACGCGGTCACCTCGCTGCGGCTGGAGCCGGAGCAGGTCGCCGTGCCGTATCGGCGGCAGCACCTGGCAGCCGGGCAGCAGCTCCCGCACCTGCGGCGCGGGGAGGCTGGGCCCGGCGAACACGTAGTCGGTTGCCATGGTTACGGGGGAATCAGGCCGCGAAGATGGCGTAGACGTTGACGTTGACGTTGACGGTGCCGGCGGCGATCGCCTCAAGGTCGGCCTCGTCGATCTCGTCCAGGTCGATGACCGGCGTGGCCGGGACGAGGAGGGTGTGCACGCCGGGAGTCCCGGACCAGGCGGCCGCGACCTCCGACTGGGTGAAGAGGCCGTCATGCGGGGTCTCGTCGACGCGCACCACGGCGCCGGCCTCGACGGGAAGGCCCTTGGCGACGGCGTAGGCGGCCGGGTCCTCAAGCAGCCGGGCCCGCTCGTCCTCGTTGGTCCAGCTCGACAGGAGCAGGCTGGTGTAGCCGTCGATGAACTCCTGGCTCAGTTCCTCTGACATCGTGGTTTCCTTTCCCTTTTCATTTTCCGTGGTGCCCGGCTGGCCGGGCTGGCTCTAGAGCCGCTCAGTGTCGGCCATCCGCAGGCCGGGCGTGTATACCTTCTGCACGGCGATGCCGATGTCGTCGTGGGCGAGGTTCACCGTGACCGGCTCGCAGCCGGTGACCGCCGCGATCCGCTCGGCGCCGTACCGGACGACGGACTCCAGGTCTGGCCGGTCGCTGGCGAGCCCCGCGCGATGCGCGACGATCTCGGCGTCAGCCGGGTCAGGGCGTCGCGCGCTGGGCTGGTAGACGGCGGCGTCGATGTCGTCGCGCGCGCCGGAGACGATGGCGAGCCGCGACTGCGCGGCCTCCAGCAGGGAGCGGCCAAGGGCGATGTCGGCGTCGACGTGGCAGCCGAACCCCCCGCAGTAAATGGGCACGTCCGCGGACCAGATCCGGCCCGCGTAGCACGGGATGCCGAGCTGGTTGGTGATGTCAATGACCGATATCACGCAGCCGGTATCGCGCAGCCGGGCGGCTATCTCGCGAATGTAGTCGGAATTGGCCTGGTCGACTTCGACGTAGCGAAATTGCGCGGGATCGGTCGCCTGGTGCTCCGCTATGCAGTCGCGCTCGATGTCCTCCAGCATCCCGTGCAATGTCGCCTCCACCGGAGTATTCCCGCTGGCGACGCCATTGCTGGTCGGACGGAAGAGCGCGTTCGGCCACGGGCGCGCATCGGTGAAGTCCAACGCGATCGAATCCAATGGCACCGGGATGACCCGGCCGCTCAGCACGCCGGTGCCGCTCGTCCAGTCGAGCACCGAGTGCCCGGTCAGCGGCGAGCGGTCCGCGAGGTTCAGCGCCCGGATGTCATACGGCAGGCCGAGGCCGATGGCGGAGTCCCGGAAGTCGGCCACCCGCACCGGGTTCTCGGCGTGCCAGACCTCGATGCTCTCCATGGTCGCGCTCACTCGCGCCTGCATGGGGTCCAGGCCCGTCCCGAGGCTCACCGCGAACGTCGTGCCATCCGGCCGGTAGGCGACCCAGGTGGGAATGCCGATCTCATCCAGGTCCGTGATATCGGCGACCCGGCTAATGCCAAAGCGGTGCAGCTGGAGGGAGACGCGATCCCAGGTGTCCTGTGGTTTAACCGCGCGATACGTTCCGCCGCGGTGGCGAATAGCCGTTGTGATTGTCATTTGCCACCCTGCGCGAAATTCTGCCGCCTAATGGTGTCGTTCTGCACCGAACGCTAAGCCGCCGCGCCAGGCGGCGGCAAGAGGCGGCCGCTGGATTACACGAGATCATGCCACTGTCGGCGCGGGGCACTGGGACGCCGCGCGGGCCGCCTGGCGACCGCGGCACAATTTCATGCCGCATTCGGCAATTCCGTGGCGCGCGTTCCATACTTGCCGTAATAGGACCAGGGCGAGCCTAAGAGGGGACACGGCCATGAAGTTCAGGCCAGCGGCGCTGCGGCAGCTGGAGGCCCCGGAGAAACTCGATGAGGTGGTCCGGCTCGCGTCGGCCCCGGTGTGGCTGATGGCGGTGGCCCTCGCCGCGATCGTCGCCGTCGCCGTGACGTGGGCGTCGGCGGGCACCGTGAACACGACGGTGGGCGCCTCGGGGCTGCTTATCCACGGCAACGGGGTCTCGACCCTCGACGCCACCGCGAGCGGCCAGGTCACCCGGCTGTGGGTGCCCCCCGCCGGGTTCGCGGTCGGCGGCACCCCCCTGTACAGCATCCAGGACGCCAGCGGGCAGGTGCGCACGGTCGACGTGCCCTGGGACGCCTACGTGGTGTCCACGGTGGTGACGGTCGGCCAGCTGGTCGAGCCGGGCACCCCGGTCGCCAGCCTGGAGCGGGTCAGCGGGGCCAGCGACCCGCTGGAGGCGGTGGTGTTCCTCCCGGCCACCATGGCCCACGCGGTCCGCCCGGGCAGCCAGGTCACGCTGACGGCGGCCTCGATCCCGGCCTCGGTCTTCGGCACGCTGAGCGGCACGGTGGCGTCGGTGGGCGAATTCCCGGAGACCACGTCGTCGTTGCAGGCATTCCTCGGAGATGGCGCCGCGACCCGCGCCTACCTGACCGCCGGCAGCGTGGTCCGGGTGGTCATCAAGCTCGACACGGTGCCGGGCGCGGCCGGTGACCTGCGGTGGTCCAAGGCGGCCCCGGGCTTCAAGGTCAACTCCGAGAGCAGCGTGCAGGCTTCGTTCGTGATCGCGAAGGAGCACCCCGTGAATTGGCTCATCGGCCAGTGAGCGTCCTGACCAGGGACCGGGGTACTCCGTCGGCCGCCCCGGCCGGACCGAGTACCCCGCCGCCCCGCCCGCAGATCCCCGCCCGCCGCCGGTCGCGCACCCCGACCGTGATCCAGATGGAGGCCGTGGAGTGCGGGGCGGCCTCGCTCGGGATAATCCTCGGCTACCACGGCCGGTTCGTGCCGCTGGAGGAACTGCGGGCCAAGTGCGGCGTCAGCCGGGACGGATCCACGGCCGGCAGCGTGCTGCGGGCCGCCCGCACGTTCGGGCTGGAGGGCAAGGGCCTGCAGCTCGACACGCCCGACCTGCCCAAGCTCGACCTGCCCGCGATCTTGTTCTGGAAGTTCAACCACTTCCTGGTCCTGGAGGGGTACGGCCGCCGGGTCCGGCTGAACGACCCGGCATCCGGCCCCCGGTCGGTGACCTGGGAGGAGTTCGACAGGTCGTTCACCGGCATCGCGCTGCAGGTCGGGCCGGGCCCTGACTTCCAGCGCGGCGGCGAGCGCCGCCGCGTGCTGGGCGCGCTCGCGGCCCGCCGGCCCCGCCTCGGCTCCGTGCTCTACCTGGCCGCCCTGCTCGGGTTCATCATCGCGCTGGCGGGACTGGCCACCCCGGTCATGAACCGGATATTCACCGACACCGTCCTGCTCGGCAGCGGCCAGGGAAGCATGCCGGGGCTGATCGCCGCGCTCGGGGCCGCCGCCGGGCTGACGCTGTGCGCGGCGGTGCTGCAGCAGTGGCTGCTGCTGCGGGCCGAGGCGGTCTTCGCGCTCGGCAGCGCCGCCCGGTTCATCCGGCACCTGCTGCGCCTGCCGGTGACGTTCTTCGACCAGCGGCAGCCGGCCGACCTCGCCAACCGCGTCCGCAGCAACGACGTGGTAGCCGACGTGCTGGCCCGCAGGCTCGCCGCCACCGCCGTGGACTGCCTGCTGGTGATCGGCTACGGCGTGCTCCTGGTGCGCTATGACGTCATGCTCGGGCTGATCGCGGTGGCCTTCGCCGGCCTCAACGTCGCCGTGCTGCGGTACGTCTCCCGGATGCGGACCACCGCGGTCGCCGGGCTGCAGGCCGACCGGGGGCGCATGTACGCCACCGTCTACACCACGATCCACATGATCGAGTCGATCAAGGCGGGCGGCGAGGAGCAGGCAGGCTTCCAGCGATTCGCCAGCCGGGCCGCGGCGGTCGCCAGCGGGCAGCAGCGCCTGGGCGTGCCCACGGCCGTGCTCACCGCCGTCCCCGCGCTGCTGGCCGGGCTGAACACCGCCCTCCTGCTGTGGCTGGGCGGCCGCCAGATCCTGGCCGGCTCGCTCACCATCGGCCTCCTCATCGGCATGCAGGGCCTGATCACGTCGATGAACCGGCCGGTCACCAACCTGACGGTGCTCGGCTCGCGGCTCCAGGAGACCAGCGTGGACCTGGCCCGGCTGCGCGACGTGGAGAACTACCCGGTGCCGCCGGCGCCGTCGGCGCAGGGCGCGCCGCTGGCCGCCCTGGAGGGCCACCTGCGGATCGAGGAACTCGCCTTCGGCTACAACCCCCTGGCCAAGCCGCTGATCACCGGGCTGGACCTGGACCTGCCGCCGGGCAGCAGGGTCGCGCTGGTGGGCGCCTCCGGCAGCGGGAAGTCGACGATCGGGCGCGTCACGGCGGGCCTGTACGAGCCATGGTCGGGCCGCGTCACGATCGACGGGAAGACGCGCATGGAGATCGACCCCGACCTGTGGGCCACCACGGTCGCCTACGTCGACCAGGACCAGATGCTCTTCGAGGGAACCGTCCGCGACAACGTCACCCTCTGGGACCCCACGATCGGCGACGCGGAGATCATCACCGCGCTGCGCGACGCCTGCGTCTACGAGGACATCGCCCGCCGCCCCGGCGGCCTGTCCAGCCTGATCGAGGAGGACGGCCGGAACTTCTCGCGCGGGCAGCGCCAGCGGCTGGAGATCGCGCGCGCCCTCATCCGGCGTCCCGTGGTCCTCATCCTGGACGAGGCGACCAGCGCGCTGGACCCGGCGACGGAGCTCCTCATCGACCGGAACCTGCGCAAGCGCGGCGCGACCTGCCTGATCATCGCGCACCGGCTGTCCACCATCCGCGACTGCGACCTGATCGTGGTCCTCGGCGCCGGCGGCGAGCTGGAGCGGGGCACCCACGAGCAGCTGCTCGCCAACGCCGGTCCCTACGCCGAGCTGATCAGTGAGGAGTGAACATGGACCGGACCTGGGTCAGCGCTGAGGGCGGCGTGGCGGTCACCGGCGGGCAGGCGGACCTGTTCGCCCACCGGCCCGGCGCGGACGGCCAGCCCACCCGGCGGCACTTCGTCGCCCGCATCGAAGACGGCGGGATCATCCCCGCCCTGCCCGACGGCCCGCTGGCCATCGAGGCGGTGCCGCTGCCGGGCACCACGCTGCGCCACGTCCCGCCCGGGCCGCTGGCGGCCGGCCAGGTCCCCGCGGTCGACACGGCGCTGCTGGCCATCGCCAACTCGGTACGGGCCACCGGCGCCCCCCGCGACGCCACGATCTTGGCGCCGCACCAGATCCTGTCGGCCGCCCCGGGCACCACCTTGATGGGCAACTCGAACGTGTGGTGGCTGCGCATCGTGGGCGGGGCGGTCCGCATCAACGGCCGGGGCGTCGCCCCGGGCACGGCCGGCGCCGACCTGATCGTGTTGTCCGGCCGGGACTGGATCGAGGTCGAGACCGCGTGCACCATCGAGACGATGAGCAGCGCCGACCTGGTGGCGGCGGGGCTGCTTGACCGCGCCCTGACCGCCTACCTGCGACGGCTGCTGGCCGTCATCGACGAGCGCGTCACCGACCGCGACGCGGCCTCCCTGGCCGCCATCGACGCCCGGAAGGCCTCCAGCGCGCTGGTCGTCGGTGACGCGGCGCGCGGCGCCCTGCGCGCCGTCGGCGCGCGCGCCGTGTACTCCGTCCGCCCGGCCGCCCGCGCCGAGGCCACCGAGCTTCGCTACCAGCGCGTCCTGGCGCTGATGGCGGCGGTGGTCGGGCAGGCCGGCCCCGCCCTGGCGGTGCCCGCGGACCGGACCCGGCTGCCCGCCACCGACGAGGACGCCGTCCGCGACATCGCCCGCAGCTCCGGCCTGCACCTGCGGGACGTCGACCTGCCCGCCGACTGGCACCGCCGCGACTGCGGGCCGCTCATCGGCTGGCGGGAGACCGGTGATGAGGTGCCCGCGCAGGCCGCGGCGCTGGTGTTCCGGCGCGGGCGCTACCACCTCGTCGACCCGCTGACCGGCCAGTCCACCCGGCTGACGCGGGCCACCGCCCGCGGCCTGCGGATGTCGGCCACCCAGGTCCAGGTCCCGCTGCCGGCCGGGACCGGGATCGGCGCGCTGCTGCGGTTCGGCGCGAGCGGGGTAGCCAGGGACGTGCGCGGCATGCTCATCGCGGGCGTGCTGGCGGCCTGCCTCGGGCTGGCGGTCCCGCTCGGCACCGGAACCGTCCTCGGCCACATCGCGGCGAGCTCATCACCGGGCAGCGAGCTGCGGCTGCTGCCCCTCCTGCTCGCCATCGCGGCCACGCTGTCCGCGCTGGCCTCCATCGCCCAGAACACGTACCTGCTGCGGGTGGAGGGCCGGGCCGAGAACGGCGCCCAGCTCGCCCTGTGGGACCGGCTCATCCGGCTGCCAGTCACGTTCTTCCGCACTACGAGCTCCGGCGAGCTGGCCAACGCGGTGCTGGGACTGTCATTCATCCGCGAGTCGCTGAACGGGCTCACCGTCCAGATGGTGGGGGCGGCGCTGACCGGGCTGCTCGACCTCGCCCTCATCCTCACGCTGAGCGTGCCGATCGGGCTGGCCGCGCTCGGGGTGGTCGTCGTCTGCCTGGGCGCCCTGGTCATCCTCGGCAGACGGGTCTCCCGGTACAGCCGGGCGGCGCTGCCCGACGAGGGCCGTTCCGTGGCGCTGACCAACAAGCTGCTGACCGGCATCGCCCGGCTCAAGGTGGCCGGCGCGGAGGACCGCGCCTACGCCCAGTGGTCCCAGCGGGCCAGCCGCGCCCGCGCGGACCTGATCGCGGTGCGCCGGATCCAGGCGACCGCGATGGCGCTGTCGACCGTACTGCCGGTCGCCGGGCAGGTCATCCTCTTCCTCGTGATCGCCGGCCCGCTCGGCGCCAAGATGCCGGCCACCCAGTTCTTCACGGTCAACGTCGCCTTCACGGCGCTGCTCGGCATGATGCTGATCCTGCTGTCGGCCGGCATTGAGGTCTTCGCCGCCGCGCCCCGGCTGTCGGTGCTCGCGCCGGTCATCACCGCGCGGCCGGAGCGCCGCCTGGAGCTGGTCGACCCAGGCGACCTGCGCGGCGAGATCTCCCTGGTGGGCGTCAGCTTCGCCTACGCGCCGGACGCGCCCCTCGTCCTGGAGAACCTGTCCCTGCACGTGAGCCCGGGGGAGTTCGTCGCCGTGGTCGGCCCGAGCGGATGCGGGAAGTCGACGCTGCTGCGCCTGCTGCTCGGCTTCGACAGCCCGTCCATGGGCGCCGTCTTGTACGACGGCCAGGACCTCGCCGACCTGGACCCGCAGGCCATCCGGCGGCAGTGCGGCATCGTGCTCCAGGACGGCATCTTGTTCCCCGGCAGCATCAGGGAGAACATCTGCGGGGCCGGGAACTTCAGCCTGAAGGAGGTGTGGGCCGCCGCGCAGCTGGCCGGGATCGACGAGGACATCAAGAAGCTCCCGATGAAGCTGGAGACCCTGCTGCCGCCTGGTGGCGGGACCTTGTCCGGCGGCCAGCGGCAGCGCATCCTCATCGCCCGGGCACTGATCCACCGGCCCCGGATCCTGCTGTTCGACGAGGCGACCAGCGCCCTGGACAACCGGACGCAGGACATCGTCACGGCGAGCACCCGCGCCCTGGCCGCCACCCGCCTGGTGATCGCGCACCGGCTGTCCACGATCGTGGACGCCGACCGCATCATCGTCTTGGACAAGGGCACGGTCGCGCAGGCGGGGACCTACGCGGAGCTGATGGGCCAGCCCGGTGGATTGTTCTACCAGCTGGCCGCGCGGCAGCTGGCCACCACGCCGCCCGTGGCGGCGATCCGCTGATGAGCTGCGCGGCGTGCGGGGCCGGCACCGCGGACGAAGACCGGTTCTGCCCGCGGTGCGGAACCCCGCTGCACGCGCAGCAGTCGGCGGAGGCCCGCAAGAAGATCTCGGTGCTCTTCATCGACCTGGTGGGGTCCACCGAGCTCGCTGAGCGCCTCGATCCCGAGCCACTGCGCCAGGTGCTGGACCGCTACTTCGCCGCCTGCGTGGCGGCCATCACCGAGCACGGCGGCGCGGTGGAGAAGTTCATCGGGGACGCGGTCATGGCGGCCTTCGGCACGACCCACGTCCGCGAGGACGACGCGATCCGGGCGGTGCGGGCGGGCGCCGGGGCGCTGGCCGCCCTGCGCGAGCTCAACGCCGAGCTGACCGCCACCCACCAGGTCGCCCTGGAGGCCAGGGCCGGGGTCTACTCGGGGGACGTCATCGCGGTCACCATGCCCGGCGGAGACTTCCGCGTCGTCGGCGACGCCGTGAACACCGCCGCCCGGCTGCAGTCCGCCGCGCAGCCCGGCGAGATCTTGATCGGCGCGGACACCGCCGCCATGGTGCGCGCGCAGGTGGGCATCGAGCCGGTGCCGCCACTGCGGCTGAAGGGGAAGGCCCAGCCCGTTCCGGCCTGGCGGGTCATCCAGCCGATCAGGGCCGAGCCGGACGGCGAGTCCCGGGTGACGCCGTTCGTCGGCCGCGCGGACGAGCTGGCCGAGCTGCGCCGCGCCCTCGCCCGGGCCACCGCGCGCTTGGCCGGGGGCCGGGGCGGACAGGCCTGCCTGATGACCGTGCTGGGGACGCCCGGCATCGGGAAGTCCCGGCTGGTGCGCGAGTTCCTGGCCACCGTGCCCGCCGAACAGGCGACCGTCTTGTCGGCCCGGTGCCGCGGCTACGGCCGGGGGCTCACCTACGCCCCGCTGGCTGAGTTGCTGCGCTCGGCCTCCGGCGGGTGGGACTGGGTCGAGCGGGCGCTGTCGGCCGACCCGGGGCCGGGACAGCGCGCCGCGAGCACCCTCGCCACCCTCATGCGGGCACCGGAGGCCAACCCGGCCGCCGGCCAGGTTCCGGCCGCTGCGGCGGCCGAGGTCGGCGTGGAGGAGATCGCCTGGGCGGTCCGCCACCTCATCGAGTCGATGGCGACGGCGCAGCCGGTGATACTCGTCTGGGAGGACCTGCACTGGGCCGAGCCGACGCTGCTGGACCTCATCGACGACATCGCGACGTGGCTGCCGGACACGCCGGTGCTGGTGCTGTGCGTGGCGCGCGGGGAACTGCTGGAAGCCCGCCCGTCCTGGGGCGGCGGCAAGCCGTGCGCGATGATGCTGGAGCTCGCCCCGCTGGACGCCGAGCACACCGCCGCGCTCGTCAGCGAGCTGTACGCGCAGGCGGAGGTGGTGGCGCACGCCGACGACGACGGGCCGGCCCGGGTGGCGGCCCAGTGCGACGGGAACCCCCTGTTCGCCGAGCTCATGCTGGACGTGTTCGCGGAGGTCGCCCCGGGGACCCAGGTGCCGCCGACCATCCACGCCCTGCTCGGGGCGCGGCTGGACCAGCTGTCCGCCGACGAGCGCCAGGTCCTGGAGATGGCCGCCGTCATCGGCCGCGAGTTCACCGGCACCGAGGTGCGCATGCTGGACGCCAGGGGGCCGGCCGGCACCGCGGCGGCCGACATGGCGCTCGCCCGGCTGGTGCGGCGCCGGATCTTGCGGCGAGCCGGGACGGACGCGTTCCGGTTCGATCAGTCCCTGATGCGCGACACGGCGTACACGTTCACCCCCAAGGCCCGCCGGGAGCAGTGGCACCTGCGGCTGGCCGAATGGCTCGCCACCGGCACGGCACTGGGGGCGGCATCATCGAGGTCGGGCACGGCCTCGCCGGAGGCGGCCCTCACCTTCGCCTACCACGCCGAGGCGGCCTGCCTGCTGCGGCGGCAGCTGCGGCCCGGCGACCGGGACCTGCCCGCGCTGGCCTCGGCGGCAGCCGACGCGCTGATCACCGAGGGGATGCGCGCCCTGGGCCGCAAGGACCTCCCGGGCGCGATGGCGCTGCTGGAGCGCGGGCGCGACCTGCTGCCGGCCGGCGATGCCCGGCACACCACGCTGGCGCTGTACATCGGCGACGCCGCGATCGCGCTGGGCGACGCGGGCCGGGCGCTGGCCGCCTTGTCCGCCGCCGAAGGCGCCCTCCCCGGCGATCACCGCAATGCCGTCACCTGCGCCGTCCAGCGTCAGATCGCGCAGCTGCGGCTGGGGCTGGCCGACCGGGAGCCGGTGGCGGCGCGGGCGCGGGCGATCGCGGACCAGCTGAGCGGCGCCCCCGCCGATGACCTCGGATGGTGCCGCTATCACCAGCTGGAGGCCTACCTGAACCTGATGGCGGAGCAGGCCGGCGCGGCGGATGAGGCGCTCCACCGGGCCTTGCGCCGGGCCCGCGCCGTGGGGAGCGCGTACGAGGAGGAGCGCCTGCTGTGCGCCATCTGCGAGGTGGCCCAGTGGGCGCCGGTCCCGGTGTCGTCCGGCCTCGGCCTGTGCGCCACGCTGACCACCCGGTTCGCCGCCAACCGGGCGCTGCAGGTGCCCATCTTGGTTACCCGGGCACGGCTGTCGGCTCTGGCGGGCGACCTCGACGCCGCCCGCGAGGCGCTGTCGGTGGCCCAGTCCTACACCGGCGACCTGCACCTGGACCTCGCCGACGCCGGCGCCTGGGCGGCCTCGGGGTTCGTGGAGTCGCTGGCTGGCCGGCCCGCCCGGGCGGTGGCGGACTACCGCCGGGCGCTGGCCATCTTGCAGGCCACGCCCGGCCGGCCGGGCGCGCGGGGGGTGGAGGCGGAGGTCGCCCGCGAGCTGCTGGACGACGGCGACGCCGGCGCGGCCGAGGCCACGCTGGACCGCGTTGAGACCGGCGACGCCCCGCTGGAGGCGGGCGTCCGCATCACCGTCACCGCGCTGCGCGCCCGGATCGCCTCCACGCGCGGCGAGCACGAGGCGGCGATCCGCTATGCCGAGGCCGCCGGAGAGCTCGTCGCGGGCACCGATGACCTGTGCCTGGCCGGCGAGACCTTCCTGGCCATGGCCTACGTGCTGATGGCGGCCGGGCTGGCGAGCGCGGCGGCGGTAACCGCGGCGGCGGCCCTGGACCGCTACGAGGCGAAGGGCGCGGCCCTGCCCGCCACGCGAGTCCGCGCGTGGCTGGAGTCGCTGTCCGCGCCCGGCGGAGACGGCGGGTGACCGAGCCGCCGCCATGGCGGCGCCCCCCGCGCGGGCACTTCCCCGGTGTGCCCGCCTGGGGGGCGCCGGTTGACGGGCTGCCCGACGAGGATTTCGGGGTGGCCGCGCTCGGGCCGGTGACCCCGGACTGGGCCTGGGGCGGCGCCGACGGCGCGGGAGCGCGGGTCTGCGTGCTCGACAGCGGGGTGGACGCGGGCCACCCGCTGGTCGGCCCGGTGGACCGGATGCTCGAAGTCGCCGCCGGGCCGGACGGCGAGATCACGGTGGCCGAGTCGGCGTCCGGCGACACCGCCGGGCACGGGACCGCCTGCGCCAGCGTGATCCGGGCGGTGGCCCCGAAGGCGTCGCTGAGCTCGGTGCGGGTGCTGACCGACGGCAAGTACGGGGCGGGCGCCGCCCTGCTCGCCGGGCTGCGGTGGGCGATCGAGGAGGGCTTCGACGTGATCAACATGAGCTTGTCCACGACGAAGGACAAGTTCATCCCGGAGCTGCGGGAGCTGGCGGACATGGCCTACTTCCGCCGGTGCATCCTGGTGGCCGCCGCGCACAACATGCCGGTGCGCAGCTTCCCGTGGCCGTTCGCGTCGGTCATCTCGGTGGCCAGCCACAACGGGGCCGACCCGATGAGCTTCTACTACAACCCGACCCCGCCGGTCGACTTCTACGCGCGCGGGGTCCGGGTGCCGGTCGCCTGGGCAGGCGGGCGGCAGATCCACACCACGGGCAACAGCTTCGCGGCCCCCCACATCGCCGCGATCAGCGCCCTCGTGCTCAGCAAGCACCCGATGCTCACCCCGTTCCAGCTCAAGACCGTCCTGTACCTGACCGCGGGGAACGTGGCGAGGGCGAGCGACACCGCGCCCCGTTCCGCCGAAAACGCTGGAGGCACCCATGACAGCCAGTGATCACAGACAGCCCGGCCCGGCGGCTCCCGGTGGCCGCCAGCTCTCCCGTGGCCGGCTCATCCAGGCCATCGTGGAGATCGCGCGGACCGTCTTCGGGGCCGCCGCGGCGTCGGTCTTCCTGGTCGACCTGGCCACCGGTGACCTGGTGTTCGAGGCCGTCTCCGGGGAGGGCGAAGGCGACCTGATCGGCCGCCGCTTCCCGGCGGGGACCGGGATCGCCGGCTGGGTGGCCGCCTACGGCCAGCCGCTGCTCGTCGACGACACGACCGACAGCCCGCAGTTCGCGCGGGGGGCCGCCGCCTCCACGGGATACGTGCCGCGCAGCATCATGGCCGCTCCGCTGATCGCGGCGGGGGAGTGCCTGGGCGTCGTGGAGGTCCTCGACCGCGGCAGCCGCCTGCGCGGCGAGCTCGGCGACGTGGACCTGCTCGGCCTGCTCGCGACCGAGCTCGGCACCGCGCTGGAATTGCTCTACGCGCAGTCCCCGGGGGCGGGGACGGCACTCGGCGAGGACACCCCGGCCTCGTCGTCGGACGCGCTGCTGCTGCAGCGGGTCGCCGGGCGGCTGTCCGGAGCGGCGGAGCCGGTGGCCAGCACGGCCCGCAGCCTGCTGGCGATGGTTGATGACCTGCTCGCCCGAGATGGCGTTCCCGTCGGGCAGGCTCGTGGCTGAAGTCACGGCCGGGGCCTTCGCCCGGCAACTGTCCGCGTCCGGTTACGTCCTGGACCTGCGGCCAGGCCAGGGCCAGCGAGGCCAGGGCCAGCGAGAACAGGGCCAGCGGGAGATGCCGGCGCGCGAGGCGGGTTCCGCCGGGGAGGAGGCGGAGCCGTGCGTCCTGCTGCTCAGCCGCTCCCGCGACGCCGAGTCCGACGCGGTCGGCGGCCTGCTCGGCAAGGTCGGGGTCCCGGTGGCGCGGATCAACGTGGACCAGCTCGCCGGGGTGGACCTGCTGATCGACCCCGCCCGCCGTTCGGTGCGGCTGGACGGCCGGTGGCTCGCGCCGACCGTCACCTGGAACCGGCACTTCTCGCCGCGGGCGATCGACGGCACCGGCGATCCCGTGCGCGACCTGTTCCGCCACGAGTCCTGGGAAGCGGTCGCCAGCCAGCTGGCCGCCCTTTCCGGGGCGAGCATGGGCCCGCAGCGCGTCGGGCTCCTCGAGCAGCAGGCGCTGGCGCGGCGGCATCAGATCGCGATACCCCGCACGCTGGTCATGACGGACACCAGCCGGGCGTGGGAGCTCCTCGGCGGGCGGCGGCTGGTCATCAAGGCGGCGGACCAGCACTTCGTGGAGGCGTCGCCGGGGCGGCTGAGTGGCGTCTTCCCGGTCATCGTGACGCACCCGGACCCGCTTCCCGCGCTGCGGCCGAGCATCCCGGTGATCGTCCAGGAATACGTTGATCATGATTGCGAGCTGAGGGTTTACTACGTGGACGGCGAAGTGGTCGGGTTCGACGTCCGCAAGCAATCCCCGGCCGACCTGTGGCTGGCCAGCGACCGGGTCGAAATCCGGCCGGTCGACCCGCCGGGCCCCGTCGTCGCGGCGACCCGGTGCCTGACGGCCGGCCTCGGGCTCCGCTTCGGCGCCCTGGACTTCCTCCTGCGAGACGGCGCTCCGGTGTTCCTGGAGGTGAACCCGGACGGCGACTGGCGGTGGGCGGAGCAGAAGTCCGCGACCAGGCAGGTCACCATTGCGGTAGCGCGGATGCTGCGCCGCTTGCACCTGGACGCCCGTGATGGCCGGCGTCCGGCGGGCGGCCGTCCGGCGGGGACGTTCAACCTGCTGCGGTTCTTGTCTCCGGGCCGCCCGGTCCCCTAACCGGGAATGGGCCAGCGACCGCGAAAGATCGCGCCTTCTCCACTCGGGGGCAAACTGCCTTGCATATTCATGCAACGGGATGCATACTTCTTCGTGGAGAACAGGCGCGAGGAGGCTTGGGGAACATGGGCGTGCGGGTAGCGGTCGCCGGGGCCAGCGGCTACGCGGGCGGGGAGCTGCTCCGCCTGATGGCGGGCCACCCTGACTTCGAGATCGGCGCGGTTACCGGGGCCTCCAGCGCGGGCAAGCCGGTCACCGCCACCCACCCGAACCTCACCGGGCACCCCGCCTTCGACGGCCGAGCGTTCGAGCCGACCACGGCGCAGGCGCTGGGCGGCGCCGAGCTCATCTTCATGGCGCTGCCGCACGGCGAGTCGGCCGCGCTGGCCAGGCAGCTGCCG
>JAICUO010000535.1 GCA_025935815.1 Streptosporangiaceae bacterium | reverse complement strand
GATCGCCCGGGAGACCTCAATGCGCTCCACGACGTTCGGGTCAGTCATCGAATCTGTGCCTTTCTGCCGGTCGGCCGGCCGGTCCGGGGCATGTTGTCATCATCATGACCGGTCGGCGGCCGTCCACGGAGCCCTCCCGTGGAGTTGTCACCAGGGCAGCGCCTCGCCCGGGGCGATGACGCGCAGCAGCGCGACCTGGCCGGACGGGGTGAACCCGGCCAGGAGCGACAGCGGGCCGTTGCTGCCGGTAAAGGTGATCAGGGCGGCCACGCCGCCGGGCTGGGGGCGGCACGACGCTGCGACTGGCCCGGGCTCGCCGATCTGGGCGAGTGCGAGCTGCCACATCTGGCCGATGCGCTCGGCCGTCAGCGCCTGCTGGGCCTGCGGCTGCAGCATCTGGCGGACGCCGGCGTAGTCGCCGCCGAGCAGCGCGCGCGCCAGCGCGCCGGCTCGCTCGTCCCATTCCGGGCCCGCTCCGAACCCCATCCCATGAACGCGACCCTATCGCCCTTCCAGGCTTCTCGGCCGATATCAGCGCCGCCAGCCAGCCTGCCTTCCGGTCGCCTCGCGCGAGCCCGGTCGAGGCGACGACATCGACTCCGCGCCGGCCGGCGGTTCGCGGACCGGCCGCATCTGCTGCAGACGATGAATTCCGGGGCCATAGTGCGTCTTAGCTGGTGACCAGGCAGCCTGAGATGGCCGGGGAATACGAACGAAGGAGCAGCAGATGACCGGCAACGAACGTCCGGGTACCCGCATTCTGGGCAACCTGCGATCGGCAGGTGGCAAGGGCGTCGTGCGCATGGAGGATCGCGTGGACGCCGATGTCGCCGAAGTGTGGTCGGCACTCACCGATCCCTCGCGCCTGGCTCGCTGGTACGGCGAGGTCGAGGGTGAGTTGCGCCCCGGCGGTGAGTATCGCGCTCGCCTTCTGGCCAGTGGATGGGAGGGCACAGGGCGCGTGGTGGCCTGCGAGCCGCGGCAGCGGCTGGTGCTGGTGACCAAGCACGTGACGGCTCCGGATGAGGGTGTCATCGAGGTCACGCTGGCCGCCGACGGCGACCTGACCATTGCGGCCTGGGAGGAACGGGGCATGCCCCTGGACCATCTCGCCGCGTACGGGGCGGGTATCCAAGTCCATGTCGAGGACCTCGCCGCCCACCTGGCCGGGCAGGAGCGCTGCGACGCTGAGGCGCGGTTCGGTGAGCTGCTGCCCGCCTATCGGGATCTGGCGGCCGGCGTCGGGTTGCCCTAGCTGTCTTTCCCGGTGGCCCGGCCCCTTCCGCCTGCACGATCAACGCCGCAGGTGGATCTGCAGGTCATCGGCTTATGCGCCGATGACCTGCAGCCTGCACAGTGGGGTTAGGTGAGTTCGAGGAGGGGGAAGGCGCGGTGGCGGCGGGGCGGGGTGAGGAAGTTCTGCCGCCGGGTGGCGGTGATGAACCGTTCCAGGCCATTGTCGTCGGGGTCGACGTTGAACGTCTTCTGCAGGTCCTGGGCGGCCATCGCGATGCGCATGCGGGCGAATAGGTCGGCGGTCGGCACGAACATCATGAACTGGAGCTTGAACTGCTGGCTGCCGGGCGCGAAGGTTCCCTGGCCGGGGAACAGCTGGAAGGCGGGGACGTCCATGGCGTCCAGGCCGGGGCCGTCATTGCGGATGTGCAGCGGGGTGCCGTCGGCGGCGCGGGAGACGATCTGGAGGGCGGCTTCGTGGCCGATGCGGCCCAGGCCGGTGAAGGTGGCATCCAGCGACTGATTGCCGGGGCCGAATGTGCCGGCGCTGTCGCGGGCGCCGCGCATCGCGGAGTCGGTGCCCTGGAAAACGTTGTTGACATGGGCGGGGCCGCCGCCGTTGGTGAACTGGTCGGCGTTCCCCTCGGCGGGCAGGCCATGGGGGGTGCCGGTCTGGTTGCTGCGGAACATGTACTGGATTCGTTCCTGGTACGACTCGCCGTCGGGGTGGCGGGAGTCCTGGTTATCGGTGGCGTAGAACTGGTACAGGTCCTCGATGTTGTGGGAGAAGTGGGCGATGGAGCCGTTGTCGAAGTAGTCGCCGGGGTTGGCGTCGCTGAGCTTGGCCGTGGAGTTGCCGACGAACGTGACGATCTGCGCCGGCCCGGCGGAATCGACCATCTGGTCGGTGAAGCCCATGGCCATTGGCGAGTCCGGGTTCATGCGGGGGGCGAACTCGAAGCCGAACTGGTTGGCCATCTTGCGCGGCAGGCCGGGCTGGACGAACTGGATCCGCTGGGTCTGGTAGCTGAACAGCCCGTTGAAGTTGGGCGAGGGCACCCCCTTGCCGTTGAGGTTGTTGCTGCCCTGCAGCCACAGCGGGATGGCGGCCAGGTTGGTCATCGAGTCGCTGCGGAAGTGCAGGAGCAGGTCGTTGTTCTCGATGACGACATTGACGTTGAACCGGTCCTTGGTGACGCCCGGGATCGGCGCGTTCGGGCCGCCCACCAACCCGCCGACCACGTCGGTGGGCATGGGGAACGCCTCTTCCAGGACGAACCGGCTGGTGTTGGAGGACAGGTGCGGCATGTGCGCGTTGACCAGCGACTGGGACAGCCGCCGGAAGTAGGGCAGGCCGTAGGACACCGATGCGATAAACAGGCCGGACGGGCTGGCCGGGTAGCTGGCCTCGATCTGATTGAGGGCGTTGGCCAGCGTGGCCTGATCGGCCCTGGTCGGGGTACGGGTCAGCTTGATCGGCAGGAACAGCGAGAAGACCGGGCCGAACTGGACCTGCACGTTGCCGGCCCCGTCGTTGACGATCTGCGCCGGGTTGATGAACTGGCCGATGTCGAACTGGATGTCCGAGAAGGTGGTGGCTGTGGTGGCGGCCCGCGCGGGCTTCACCGCTAGTTGCTCCAGCACGGCGGCCTGGGAGAGGAAGAGGGCGGTCAGGGCGCCTTTCTTCAGCACCGATCGCCGGCTCATTGCGATGGCCCTCAGTTCTTCCATGTCCATGTCCTAAATTCCCTTCGAGAGCGGATGACGCGAGACGGTCGACTCGCGCGTGGCGGCGCCAAGGACCATGAGAGGCCCCGGCGAGCGCCTGAGAACCGGCATGCCAACGCGGAATGCTAGAAGTCTGAAAACGTAAAGGAGGGGGAGCTGTTAGAAATTAGATCTTTTCCCGGCTCCGCCACAAGACCGGACGGCATGACCATTTTGTAATAATCGCCGCCCATCATGGCGGCAGCGGGCGGCGAAAGTTTTCCGCGCCCCTGACCTCGAATTACGCTCCGGTGATACAAGCTCACCAGCCATGCCCGTGATCTTCGCCAGCGCCCTGCCGGGTCCTGCACCTGAAAATTTCCGGGAGTAAGCTGAACCATTCGCGCATGTCTTCGGTGCCGCGTTGACCACAGGTCCGCGCTTGACGCTGCCAACGGCGGGCTGTGACCGGGGCGCACCGCATCCGTCCGTTAGTACCATGCGAGACCGCGCATACGCTTGCCCTTGCTGCGGCCGGGATGTCGGCGCGGGGGCAGGGTTCGTGATTGGCGGTGCGGGATGGACCACGATGGGGCTGCGGTGGGCGAGGTGGCCGCTAACCGTGAGCTGTGGACCCGGGCCAATCGTGAGTACGACGATGATCACGCCCGCCGTGCGTGGGCTGCGGAGCGCATCACGTGGGGGATCTTCAACGTGCCCGAGGAGGACCTGGGCCACGGCGAGTGGATCACGATCCTGTGCGCCAGCGGCTTCACCATCGACGGCCTCCGCGAGGTCTACGCCCCGCCAGACGCCCCCGATCACCCCTACTACCAGCTCGCCACCACCGAGTGGGCACGCCAGTGGCCCGTCGAGGAAATATGGACGGCGCACCTCACCCAGTGATCAGGTCCGGGCCGTCCGCCCCGCGTGTCGAGGGTGGCCGCCCGGCACCGACTAGCTGGTGACGGGCGGCCGCCGGGGCCGCCCCTCACCACCAGGAGCAGGGATGAGCAAGGTCACCGCCCAGATGTCGGTTTCGCTCGACGGCTACTACGCCGGGCCACGAAGCCTGGCCGGCCCGCATGACATGGCCGCCTGGCTAGAAGGCGAGGGACCCGGGTTCTTCCGGGTCACCCGCTGGGTCACCGACGCCATGGCCTGGCGGGAGCGGCAGGGCTACGCTGGCGGCGAGCGATCAGTCAACTCACAGGTCATCGACGAGACGTTCGCCGCCGCCGGCGCCTACGTCATGGGCCGGCGCATGTTCGACGGCGGCGAGATCCCGTGGGGCGAGGCGCCGCCGTTCCGGGCGCCCGTGTTCGTGGTCACCCACCGCGACCGGGAGATCCTCGAACGCCAGGGCGGGACGTCCTTCACGTTCGTGACCGGCGGGATCGAGCGGGCCGTCGCACTGGCCAAGGACGCCGCCGGCGGCAAGGACGTCGCCGTCGCCGGAGGGGGCACGCTGCTGCGCCGGGTCCTGGCGGCCGGGCTGCTGGATGAGCTCGAGCTGCACGTCGTCCCGGTGCTGCTCGGCGACGGCATGCGGCTGTTCGACGCCGATCTCGGGCTGGACGTCCGCGAGGGCATCGAGCTCACGCCGGCCCGCGTGGTCCAGACGCCCGAGGTGACCCACATCCGCTACGCGATCGGCTCCCGGGCCAAGCTCGAACTCGACGACCGCGGAGCCGGCGGCTGAGCGGGACGGGGGGAGCTGACGCCGCCTACGGCTCGTGCAGGAACGCGCCCTGCCGGCGGAGTTCCTCGCGGAGCTCCCTGACGTCGAGTGCGCGGGGTGCGAGGCCCGCGCGGGCCGCGAGGCCGGCGGCGGTTCCGGCCGCCTGCCCGGTCATCCAGCACTGCGGGATCTCGCGCATGAAGGCCTGGGTGGCGGCGTCGCTGGCCACGTGGCGGCCGCCGGCGACCACCCCGTCGAGTCGTTCCGGCAGCAGGGCGCGGTACGGCACCGAGACCGTCGGGAACTTCTGGGACGGGGAAGGGGAGACGCCGACCTCGTCGGGGTGGCGTACCCCGGCCTTCCAGTCGCCGGTCGTCATCGGGTGCAGGCCCGCCAGGCGGCGGGTCATCCGCACGCCGATCTGCGGTGCGGCGAGCATGATCCACGCGTTCTCGAAGCCGGGAGCCTCCTTGCGGAAGAAGTCCAGGTGGGCGACCATGCGGCGGCGGGACTCGAGCTCGACCAGGCTGAGGTGCTCCACGTCGAGCCCGCTGTAGCCGGACAGGCGAGGGCCCATGAACACCACGACGTCGTCGCGCCAGCCGGCATGCGGCGTGTCCACGAACCCGAGGAGCTCCCGGCCGCGGTTCATCAGGGCGTGGTGGGCCGCGGGGTTGTCGCGCTTGAACGCCAGCCACGCCCGCATGTCGACGCCGGTCCACGTGAAGGCGGTGTTGAGGCAGTGCTGGACGTTGCCGCCCGTGCCGTCCTTCTCGGCGTCGGTGACGAACGCCCCGCCGGCCTGCGCGATGACGTCAAGGTCGCCGGTGG